>JACQXR010000015.1 GCA_016208585.1 candidate division TA06 bacterium
CGGCGATGTATTTGAAATTGGAGATCAGGCGCTCCCTTAACAGGATCTTGGTGATCGCCATCTTCATTTTGGAGGCCGGAACATCCGCCCTCTTCATCTTGGCTTTCCCGGCATTGCGGATCCTGGTCAGCATATCGGCAATGGGATCGGTCATCGACATCTCGTATTATCTCCTAAAAATGCTCTTGTAAATCTTGATAACGGCTTAAAAACCAATTCATCTCCCTACCAGCTGGCCTTGACCATTCCGGGGATCTCGCCCCTTAAGGTCATCTCCCGCAGGCAAATCCGGCAGATGCCGAAGTCGCGGTAGAACGCCCGGGCCCTTCCGCAGCGGCGGCACCGGCTGTGATGCCGGACCTTGAACTTCGGCCGCTCGGACTTTTGAATCATCGCCTTTCTGGCCATAGAACTTGAGTATCCTTTTTGTTTAAAATATTGGACTTGATGCTTATTTCTGGAAAGGCATCCCCATCAGGCTCAGCAGTTCCTTAGCCTCTTCATCGCTCTTGGCGGTGGTCACGAAGGTGATATCCATACCCACGATCTTGGAGATCTTGTCGTAGTTGATCTCGGGAAAGATGATCTGCTCCTTGATCCCCATGGTGTAATTCCCCCGGCCGTCGAAGGACTTGGCCGCCATCCCCTTGAAATCGCGGATCCGGGGCATGGCCACGTTGACCATCCGGTCGAAGAACTCGTACATGGTGTTGCCCCTTAAGGTGACCATGGCGCCGATGGGCAGCCCGGCCCGCAGTTTGAAGTTGGCGATGGATTTTTTGGATTTGCGGATGGATGGTTTTTGGCCGGTGATGGTCCCCAGGTCCTTGGCCGCGGCCTCCACAATTTTAGGATCCTGAATCCCCTCGCCCAGCCCCATGTTGACCACGATCTTTAAAAGGGCCGGGGCCTGCATCGGGCTTTTATAGCCGAATTTTTTGATCAGGGCCGGCTTGACTTCCTGCCGGTATTTTTCTTTTAAACGCGCCATTTTCGATTTTCGATTTACGATTTACGATTTACGATTAAGCAATTACACTGCCACCAAGGCACCAAGACACAAATTTAATGTCCTATTTATTAATATGGTTTGGGGCCTTTGTGGCGGAGTTTACCCTGATGTATAGAAGGGTGGCTAAATAATTAGACTTTGTCCAGCATCTCGCCGCAGGACTTGCAGACCCGGGACCGCTTGCCGTCGGTCAGCGCCCGGGCTCCCACCCGGACGCCCTTGTTGCACTTGGCGCAGACCACCATCAGGTTGGAGACCGCCACCGGGGCTTCCTTCTCCAGGATCCCGGCCTTCTGCCCCTGCTTGCGGGGCTTGGTGTGCCGCTTGATGAACTGGACTCCCTCCACTATGGCCCGGCTTTTCTCGGGGAACAGTTTGAGCACCTTGCCCCGTTTGCCTTTGGCTTTTCCGGCTATCACCACTACCGTGTCGTTTTTCTTTATCTTCATATTTCTTTGCTTTTTGCTCTCTGCCTTTTGCTTTCTGATTTTTTATATCACCTCGGGGGCCAAAGATACAATTTTAAGGAACTGTTTCTCCCGGAGCTCGCGGCCCACCGGCCCGAAGATGCGGGTTCCCCTGGGTTCGTTCTTGTCGTCGATGATTACCGCGGCATTCTCGTCGAACCGGATGTAGGAGCCGTCCCGGCGCCGGACCTCTTTGCTGGTGCGGACCACCACCGCCCGGGCCACTTCGCCCTTCTTGACGCTGCCGCCGGGGAGCACGTCCTTGACGGTGATCTTGATGATGTCGCCGATGCTGCCGTAACGCCGGGAATGGCCTCCCATTACCTGGATGCACATGCATTTTCGGGCTCCGGTATTATCGGCCACGGTCAGTCTGCTGAATTGCTGTATCATTTCAACCCGCCTTGTTGCCTGTTGATTGTATTAATTGCTTTGAAAAACCTTAGCTGCCTTACTTGGCTTTGCTGATGACCCCGTCCAGGCGCCAGCGCTTGCATTTGGAGAGCGGCCTGGTCTCCACTATCCGCACGGTGTCGCCGGCTTTAGCCTCGCCCTTTTCATCGTGGGCCATCAGTTTGCTGGTCCGTTTCACCACCCGGCCGTAAAACGGGTCCTTGAACTTGCGCTCCACCGCCACCACTATGGTCTTGGCCATCTTGTTGCTGGTGACTTTTCCGGTCCGTTCCTTGCGTAAATTTCTCTCGGTCATAAAACTCCTAAAATAGCTAGATATTATGCGGTCTTGGCGCCCGAAGCCAGCTTGGCCTTGCCCAGCTTGTCTTCCTGGAGCACGGTCTTAATACGGGCCACCTGGCGGCGGGATTTTTTGAGCTCGGTGGGCTTGGGCAGCCCCTGGGTGGAATGGCGCAGGGTCAGATGGAAAAGGTTCTGGCCCTCTTCCTTGAGCTTCTGTTCCACCTCGGCCCGGGTCATCTGGCGCATTTCTTTTACCTTGGCCATACTATATTACCTTTATGGTGCGATCGCGCTCGACGATCTTGGTTTTAATGGGCAGTTTGTGCGAAGCCAGACCTAAGGCCCTCTTGGCAGATTCCGGGGGGATGCCGCCGATCTCGAACATTACCCGGCCCGGCTTGATCACCGCCACCCAGTGATCCGGAGCGCCCTTGCCCTTGCCCATCCTGGTCTCGGCCGGTTTCTTGGTGGACGGATGGTCGGGGAAAATCCTGATCCAGACCCGGCCGCCCTTTTTGGTGAAGCGGGTCAGGGCCACCCGGGCGGATTCTATCTGCCGGTCGGTGATCCAGGCGGCCTCCACTGCCATCAGTCCCTGATCGCCGAATTCCACGAACTGCCCGCGGCTAGCCGTCCCGGTCATCCTTCCCCGGTGTTGTTTGCGGTGCTTTACCCTTTTTGGCATCAACATTTGTGAACTATCTCCAAAGTATCAAAAAGACTTGATGGCCTAAGAACCGTTTGCTTTATTTTCTTTAATCTCTTACGAGTTAAATTCTTTGCAAAACTTGTGGTGAGCTTGCCGAACCAATGGGCATAATTTGAATTTCAAACGTCAGGTGACGTTATAAATTCGAAGCACGAAATCAGAAATCCGAAACAAATCCGAATGACCGAATGACCAGAAAGCCGGAAAAACCACCTTAGACCGCGGGTAAACGGGTTTTTGTCATTGTCCTTTTGAACATTTGAATTTGTTTCGAGTTTCGTGATTAGGATTTCGGATTTAGTTCCGGTTTACCCGGGTTGGGCTACTGCCTTACGGCCTGGCGGGCCGGCAACTGTTCTCCCTTGAAGATCCAGACCTTGATCCCGATGCAACCGAAGGTGGTGTGCGAGGTGGCGGTGCCGTAGTCGATGTTGGCCCTCAAGGTGTGCAGCGGAACCCGGCCCTCGCGGTAGCTTTCGGTCCGGGCGATCTCGGCCCCGCCCAGCCGGCCGCCGCAGGAGATCTTGATCCCCTGGGCTCCCATCCTTAAGGCTCCCTGCACCGCCTTCTTCATGGCCCGGCGGTAGGAGATGCGCTGTTCCAGCTGGCGGGCGATGGAGTCGGACACCAGCGCCGAATTGATCTCGGGAACCTTGACCTCGGCGATGTTGAGGTGAACTTCCTTCTGGCCGGTCAGGAGTTGGACCTCGGCCTTGAGCTTTTCGATGTCGGCTCCCTTGCGGCCGATCACTATCCCGGGGCGCGAAGTGTGGACGGTAATGGTGGCCCTTTTGGGGGTGCGTTCGATCTCGATCTTGGCCAGGCCGGCGTTGGCCAGCTTCTGCCGGAGGTACTGCCGGATCTTCTGATCTTCATCCAACAGGTCGGGAAAATCTTTTTTGGCGAACCAGCGGGAGTCCCAGGTCTTGATGATTCCCAGCCTTAACCCGATCGGATTTGTCTTTTGACCCAAGGCTTATTCCTCCGTATCTTGTTTTGGTTGACCGTCCGAAACCCGCACCGTTAAATGGCTGGTCCGCTTTAAACGACGGTCGGCCCTTCCCCGGGCCCGGGGCCGCATTCTTTTCCAGGTAGCGCCTTCATCCACCCTGATCTCGGAGACCTTGAGGGTATCGGGATCAAACTTGGCCTGGCCGGCCTGCTCCACCGCCGAGGCCACCGCCGACTGGATAGCCTTTAAGATCAGGGGGCTGGCGGCCCGGGGCACGAAGCGCAGGATGGACAGAGCCTGGTTGCAGTTCTTTCCCCGCACCAGGTCGGCCACGATCCGCATCTTGCGAGGAGTAACCCGGACGAATTTTTGTCTGGCTAAAGCTTCCATAATACTCTATAGTGTTTTGAGACTTCTGCAAAAGTACCCTTTACCACGGAAACACAATTTTTGAAAGGAAATTACTATGCTTTTAACGATTTAGTAAGTATAATTCAGTGTTTCCTGAGTTTCCGTGTTTCAGTGATAAGTTTCGTAGAGGCCTTGTTTTATTAGGTTTTGGCCGGGGCTGCCGCCGGGGCTGCGCCGGGGGCGCCGGGAGCCGCGGTGGTGGTTTCGGTCTTCCTGCCGCCCCTCTTGTCCACTTCCTTGCCGGCCGCGCCGTGCTTGCGGAAGGTGCGGGTGGGGGAGAACTCTCCCAGTTTATGGCCGACCATGTTCTCGCTGATGTAGACCGGTATAAACTTGTTGCCGTTATGGACCGAAATGGTGAACCCCACGAATTCCGGGGGGATCAGCGAGCGCCGGGCCCAGGTCTTGACCACCTTCTTATCGCGGGCGGCGTTCATGGCTTCGATCTTGGCGAATAGCTTGGGATCTATGAAGGGTCCTTTTTTTAGGGAGCGGGACATTACTTTCTCCTCTTGACAATAAACTTGCTGGAAAATTTCTTGCGGTTGCGGGTCTTTTTGCCCTTGGACAGGAGGCCGGTGGGGCCGCAGGGATGGCGTCCGCCCGAGGACTTGCCTTCGCCGCCGCCCATGGGATGATCGTGGGGGTTCTTGACCACGCCCCGGCTGTGGGGCTTGACCCCCAGCCAGCGGTTGCGGCCGGCCTTGCCGATGGAGATGTTCTCGTGCTCCAGGTTGCCCACCTGGCCGATGGTGGCCAGGCACTCCAAGCTGATCATCCGGACCTCTCCCGATGGCATCCGCAGCTGGGCGTAGCCGGCCTCCTTGGCCAAAAGCTGGGCCGATCCTCCGGCGGTGCGCACCATCTGGCCGCCCCGGCCCCTGGTAACCTCGATATTGTGAACCGGAGTGCCCATGGGTATCTCGGACAGCGGCAGGGCGTTGCCGTTCTTGATCTCGGAGCCGGGCCCCGACATCACCTTGTCGCCCGGCTTCAGTCCCAGCGGGGCCATGATGTAACGCCACTCCCCATCGGCGTATTTCAGCAGGGCCAGCCGGGCCGAGCGGTTGGGATCATACTCTATGGCGGCCACCGTGGCGGCGATCCCGTATTTGTCGCGCCGGAAATCAACCAGGCGGTAAGCCCGTTTGTGCCCGCCTCCGCGGTGGTCGGCGGTTACCCGCCCGTGATTGTTGCGTCCCCCGCTTTTGCGCATGGCCTTCTTCAGCCTTTTGGGAGCCAGCGGCTTGGTCAACTCTTCAAAGGTGTAGCCGGTGCGGTGCCTTAATCCGGGAGTCACCGGTTTATAAGACTTGATCCCCATTTATCTCCTGATTCAACTGTAAATGTGTGTTTGCAGGTTTATAAATCCATCCGAAGGTTAGTCCGGTAAAGCCGAATTTCATATAACGTTGTGCGTTGGCGAAACAACCGGGGGCACGGTCGATAGGATCCGGAATAAAGTATGGCTGTTTCCCGAAGAGCGGGAGCGCCAATGTTGTGTCAGGCTAAGTTGCTTATTTTTTGCTCCAATTCGAAATGCTCAGACCTTCAATCTTTTTGAAATGATCCTCATTATTTGTTGCGAGAATCAAGCCGTTTGAGAGTGCGATGCCTGCAATGAGTATATCAATATCATCAATTGGTTTTCCTAATTTCCTCAATCCGGCGTAGATGTCTGATGAAATTGTGACAGATTCCTCAGTCAAAGGAATTACGGTATTGCGCTTTGCAAACTCCAAGAATGAATCCAGTTGTTTCAATGCGTCCCTGTGCTTTAAACCGCTGAGAATTTCGTAATAGGAAATGATGCTCAGGTTTATTTTTCTGTGCCGGACAAGATAGTTCTTGAAATTTAAAACAACATTGTGATTGTTCCTGAAAAACAAGGACAAAATGTCAGTATCAACCAGAGCCGGCTTCATTGCTTATTCTTCCTGCAAAAGCATTTTTTCTTCGTTGGGTTATTTCTTTCAAAAAATCATTGAACGCATCATCTGACACATCCTTCCAACAACCGGCAAATTCCATTATCTGATCAATATTTCCTTTCGACTTCTGTATGCCTATTCTAAAATAGTGAATAAAGTCATATACCTCAGACAACTTATGCTCAGGAATAAGTTTAATCTCACCCATAACTCTGTCGCGAATAATAGACTCGCTCATTGTAAAAAATCCTCCATTGATCAACGCGGTGTGGTCAGCTCTTCAAAGGTGTAGCCGGTACGGTGCCTTAATCCGGGAGTCACCGGTTTATAAGACTTGATCCCCACTTATCTCCTGATTCAACTGTAAATGTGTGTTTGCAGGTTTATAAATCCATCCGAAGGTTAGTCCGGTAAGGCCGAATTACGCCTAACGTTTGGGCTTAAGGGCAATGTCGCTGCTCCTACAGTGGTTATCCAGACTGAGTGCTTACGCTGTTGTTAACCGATGGTGTCGCTGACGCAGCCCTTGTAGCGTCAGCTCTGCGAAATTAGATCGCCAACGGTGCCGTGGGCTCCTTCCCAATTTCTGGCATCTTGGCTAACGCCCTTCACGCGTACTCATAAAGAGGAACCGTGCTCGGGGAACGGGTTGCTGTTCGCAGTACCATCTCAATCCGACGCACCGTCTCCGGCTTTAGGAGCACATCTCCACACACTGGGCAAACCTCTGCCGGGACATGGTCGATGACGAGCACCTGCCCATGATGGCGCATAGTGTGCACAATTTTCCGTTCTTCATATTCCCCGGGGCACCCCTCAATACTGCATTTCATCTCTATTGCCTCCTTCGAGTTGGTGTTATCCACTTTGGCGGTTTGGGTTCATAGACCGTAATAATGATAAGTACTGGTCTTGCCGTCGTACATACGACATGCAGAGGACGGCCGCCACGGGTAATACCATAGAGCAAACAACAAGAGCCCCGGCGGTGCTCAGGATAATTCTCTAATATTTGGCCGGCAATAATAGCTTCAGACACTTCAGCTAGCGCGATATCCTCTTCAACCATTTCCTGCTGGGCGTGTTGAGTAACGCGAATGTTATCCGCAACCGCTTGATCGCGTATCCGGTCCGGCACAGCCTCCAAAGCAGTAACCTCAACTTCGTTCATGCAATTAGACCCACAAATTCCTCTCTCATTCCAAGGGCATTTCAGCTAAGGATTCAGGCGTAAATAACATCCCTATCCCCTCATTGTTTTATCCCCTCAGGCGCCCCATTATCACATAACAAGCTGTGTTTGATTGCCTGGATACAAACGCTGTGACAGAGGACATTTTGGCGGTTGCCTTCAAGTAAAAATCAAATTGGAGCAACATCTAACAAGCCGTTTGTTATACGATATTTTACCTGCTGAAACGTAATTTAACGTTCCCATTTAATATGGCAATTGATATTATTCTTTTCGTAAACATCTAATATCTGTGTGCAAAAATCAAGTAATGCCTTATTCCCTTCGTGTTTTGCAACTTCATACAAACGGATAAACATTTTCTTGCCAGTCTCTGTTTGTTTTAAATTCTTTTTCATAAAATTGTGCTGTGAACAAAGGGTTTGACCGTTTTCTATTGTTGCTTCGCCACCGAAATCTTTTGGTTTAATATGATCGATATGTAACTCAAAACCTTCTTTCGTACCTCTGCCGCAAACAACACATTTGTAACCATCTCTCTCAAAAACGGTTTGCTTTTGAGCTGGGGTAAAATCTTCTAATTCCCTTTCAACAATATGTTTGGGGTCATATCTATAAACGCCTTTTGTAACTTTTATTAAGTATCCTTCTTGATGCAATAGACGAATAGAACGATCTGGATCTCGAAAGACATTACTCGTTCGTTTTTTATATTCTGATGTCGCCCAGTCAACAATTTCAGGATGTTTGATGTCCTTATTGGGGTGGCTTTGAAAGTACTCCAATAGAAGTTCTCTTTGAGTTATTTCGTTATTATGTTTCACCATAACGTTTCTGAAGTTCCTAATTCTTTCATTATCCTATTTTTTGTTAATTTACAATAATTTTTATCAAGCTCAACACCAATACCAATGCGTTTATTAACCGAAGCCTCAATTACTGTTGTGCCACTTCCACAAAATGGATCAAAAACAACATCACTTATAAAACTAAATAATTTTATGGCACGTTTTGGCAATTCTCTTGGAAATGGGGCAGGATGGCCAACCCTTTTTTTACTCTCACCACAAAAGGTCCAAAGACCATTAGTCCATTCCATGAATTCTTCTTTTGTGATATTGGTTGTTTTTGAACCAATTGTTTTTTTCCAATCATCTTTATAAAGAACTAAAATTAGCTCTACTGGAGCAATAACATAAGGTGCTGCTGCTGATAACCACGAACCCCAAGCAGTGCGTCTTGAAATATTGCCTTCATTCCAAATTATTGTTGAATGATATTTCCATCCCACTTTTTGTGCAATTGTTGTCAGATCAGCGCCGACACTTCGTTGACCACCCTTATTTTTATCGAGGGGAATATTAAGTATAAATCTTGCTTGAGTATTGCTCCATTTAAAACAATTTGACATCCATTTCTCTGAAAAATCTAAATATTTATCGTAACTTAATTCATCATTATTGGAATTATATTCAATTCCGACGTTATACGGTGGCGAAGTGACGATTAAATCAATAAAGGGCTTATTAAATAAGTCTTTATCTAAACAATCGCCATTTATAAGAACGATATCTTTGTGTCTGAAATATTCATTTTTGTGGCGTGCAGTAATAATATTCACAGCACAATCTGGTTCCACTTTCGGCGCTTGATGATTTACAGTGGACGTTAGGCTATTTGCCTTATGCATACTATTACATCCTATTTTTGTAGTTACGCCGTATTTAATCGCGGGCTGTAAAAGCGGTCAATTCTCCGCCCGCCGAATAGTCAGGCAATAAAGCCTCGGCAGCCTCGGCTAATTTTTGCTTTCTTTCCGTTTTTGCGAGTGGCTGCTCGATTTGTTCAAGGTCTTCATGAATCAAGTGCAAAGCAGTTTCAATGATTGTTATGCGCTCCGGTGCCGGTAATTTCCGGAGTTCTTATAATATTTCTCTCTGCGCCATATCCCTTCCTTTTTCCGGCAATTATAGCGCATTTTTTCAGCGGCGGCGCCCGGTGCTCCCGTCTATTCCTGAAAAGATCGGATAGTCAAAATAAATCAAACCCCTTCGCCTATCTCCAGCTTTTGATTCTTGGCCAAGGTAACCACCGCCTTCTTCCAGTCGGGACGTTTGCCCTGGGTGCGGCCCTGCCGCTTGATCTTGCCCCGGACGTTCATGGTGGCCACATCGGTGACCTTGACCTTGAAGGCCGTCTCGACGGCTCTTTTGACGTCATGCTTGTTGGCGTTCTTGTCGACCTCAAAAGCATAGCGGTTGTAAGCTTCTTTAAGCGCAGTGAATTTCTCGGTGACCAGCGGTTTTTTTATGACCTTGGATAAATCTTTCATTTGTTAAAGACCTCCTTTAAGGCCTCCACCCCGGCCTTGGTAAACAGCACTCTGTCGGCCCGCATGATTTCGTAGGCGTTAAGCTCCCGCACCGGCCTGATAGCCAGGCCCTTGATGTTGCGGCCGGAGAGCAGCAGTTCGGATGAAGGGACCACGTCTAAAAGCAGCACTTTTTTGTCGGAAAGTTCCATGGTCTTTAAGACCCCGTGGACATCGCGGGTCTTCCCGCCCGAGGTCACGGCGTCTATCACCGCCAAACGGCCGGTCTTGAACGAATCGGTCAAAGCTGATTTCAGGGCCTGGCGCCGGCTGGCCCTGGGCATCTCCCAGGAATAGTCCCGGGGGTGGGGGCCGTGGGCCACGTAGCCGCCCACCATCAGCGAGGAGCGATTGCTTCCCTGGCGGGCCCGGCCGGTGCCCTTCTGCCTGAACGGCTTCTTGCCTCCGCCCCGCACGTCCTCGGCATTCTGGGTACTGGCGGTGCCCTGCCGTTTATTATCCAGGTAATTTCTTACTGCCAGGTATAGCAGGTGCTGATTCACCCTGACCCCGAAGATGTTCTCGGGCAGGTCTATATTCCCTGTCTTTTTCCCCTGGGCGTCATATAGATTTGCGGACAACATTTTTTACGCCTTCTTCTTTATTATCTTTTGAACTACCAATATCCCGTCGGGGGCGCCTGGTACCGGGCCCTTAATCAGCAGCAGATTCTTCTCGGCGTCCACCTTGACGATCTTTAGGTTGCGAACGGTGATCTGGACATTGCCCATCTGACCGGGATAACGTCGGCCGGGATAGACCCGGCCCGGGGTGGAGCCGGCTCCGGCCGATCCGGGGCGGCGCAGCCGGTCGGTCTGGCCGTGGGTCTTGGGGCCGCCCTTGAAGCCATGGCGCTTGACCACGCCCTGGGTGCCCCGGCCTTTCATGATGCCGGTGACTTTGACCATGTCGCCCTCGGTGAAGATATCGGCCTTGATCACCTGGCCGGGCTTATAGTCCTTGGCATCGGCCGATCTGATTTCCTTGACAAAACGCAGGGGAGTAACGGCTCCGGCCTTGGTAAAATGGCCCTGCATGGCCTTGGTGGTCTTCTGTTTCTTCTTTTCTACAAAACCCAGCTGCACGGCGGAATAGCCGTCCCGCTTGCCGTCTTTGACCTGGGTTACTACGCAGGGCCCGGCCTCGACTACCGTCACCGGAATCACCGCGTGGCCCGGCCCGAAGATCTGGGTCATCCCGATTTTTTTGCCTAATATTCCGTTCATTGTGCCTTTTACTTTGCTACAAATTTACTCTTTGAGAACTTAAAGCTTATAGCTTATAGCTTTTACAGCCCGGTCTTGATCTCGATATCCACCCCGGCCGGCAGGTCCAGCTTGGTTAGGGCGTCGATGGTCTGAGGAGACGAGTGCCAGATGTCTATCAAGCGCTTGTGGATCCGCCGCTCGAACTGCTCCCGCGATTTCTTGTCCACATGGGTGGAGCGGTTGACGGTATAGACGGTGCGGTTGGTGGGCAGCGGGATGGGGCCCGAGATCTTGGCCCCGGTCTGTTTGGCCGTATTGACTATCTCGGCCACCGATTTGTCCAGCACCGCATGGTCGTATGCCCTTAGTTTTATCCTGATCTTCTGAGCCGCCACTTTTTATATCTCCTCGAGAAATTTAAAATCTATTTTGTTTGTTAATTTGAGGCTGACATCCCAGGCATGGTTATTCCAATTTTATTTTAATAAAATCAATTTCTTGGTGGCTGAATAATCACCCGCTGTCATTCTATACAAATACACACCTTTACTAACTTTTTGTCCGACATCATCTTTGCCGTCCCATTGCACTTGATGGACACCGGCGATCTTATTATCGTTTATCAATGTTTTCACCAACTGGCCAGCAAGGTTATAGACTTTCAACCTCAATAATGCGCAATATTATCAAAGAAAAGCTTCAAAATAGTTGTAATTACAGCTAATTGCGCATATAATGACTTTTCGCTATAACCGTCCAAAATGGACGGTTATAGCGCAGGACATTTTGTTCAAGTTTTGACAACAAAATTATGCGAAAAGGCCTGTTCAATATAGCGATTTCCTTTTCCGAGAATCATATTACCCATTATGGCGGGCTGATACTTTTACAGCGTTTTTGTAAGCACTTAAACTTACGAAGACGAATTACTGATGCTGTTAGAATTAAATGCCGGAAAGGGAATTATCAGACCTATGACCTGATAATATTTTTGTTTTATGCCA
>JACQXR010000016.1 GCA_016208585.1 candidate division TA06 bacterium
ATCCCGTCGGACGCAAAATATCAAATGAAGAAATTGCCCGGGTCAACCTTAAGCCCGAAAGATTTCATGGAGAATGGAATTATACAATTTACCCGAGCCTCAATAATAACTTGTAAAGCTTATTTATTTACAGCTACTTATTGAACCGCAAACAGAAAAATGCCTGGAACCAGCGAAAAAATAATGCAGCGACTGCTGATGACCGTGGCCTTTTCGGCCCTCTCGGCCCTGCTGTTGATCGCCGTTTTCATCATCAGCCAGGGGATGCCCTTCATTTTCCGGTACGGGTTAGGGGAATTTTTATTCTCGTCCCAGTGGAATCCCCAAGCCGGCAAATTCGGCATCTTTCCCATGGTGATCTCCACCCTGTGGGTCACCCTGGGAGCCATGGCCATCGGGGCCCCGCTGGGGGTGGCCGGGGCGGTGTTCTTAACCGAGTTCGTGCCCCGCCCGGTGATGCGGATAATTAAACCGGCCATCGAACTGCTGGCCGGGATCCCCTCGGTGGTCTACGGATTCATCGGGGTGATGGTACTGGCCCCGCTGATCCGGGACCATCTGGGAGGCCCGGGGCTTTCGCTGCTGGCCGGCTCCATTATCCTGGGCATAATGATCCTGCCCACCATCATCAGCATCTCCATCGACTCCATCATGGCGGTGCCCAAGACCTACCGCGAAGGCTCTTTGGCCTTGGGGGCCACGGTCTGGCAGACGGTGCGGATGGTGACCCTGCCGGCGGCCCGCTCCGGTATCGCGGCCAGCATCATCCTTGCCATGGGACGGGCCATCGGCGAAACCATGGCGGTGATCATGGTCACCGGGAATTCCGTCAAAATACCGCACTCGGCCCTGGAATCGGTGCGCAGCCTGACCGCCAACATCGCCCTGGAGATGGGCTATGCCACCGGGCTGCACCGCCAGGCACTGTTCGCCACCGGGGTGGTGCTGTTCGTGGTAATCATGATCCTGAACTTCAGCGCCAGTTTTGTGATGCGCCAGAGAAAGGTCCGCAGATGAAACTAGACCCCAAGCATACCCAGCAGGCGGCGGTGGCGGTGTTGGGCTCGGCCACCCTGCTGACCCTGACCGCCCTGGTCTTCATCATCGTCTTCGTGCTGGAGAAGGGCCTGCCGGTTTTAAACTGGGCCTTTCTAACCGGAGCGCCCCAGGATATGGGCCGGGCCGGGGGGATCTTCCCGGCCATTGTGGGTTCGGTGGCTTTGACCTTGCTGGCCGTGATACTGGCCGCGCCTTTGGGCGTGGGGACGGCAGTCTACCTGACCGAATACACCCGGGAATCCCGTTTGACGGCAGTGATCCGTTTTGGGGCCGACTGCTTGGCCGGCATCCCTTCCATCATCTTCGGGCTATTCGGGTTCATATTATTCGTGACCATCTTACAGATGGGCTGGTCGCTGCTGGCCGGGGCGCTGACCCTGGCCCTGATGATCCTGCCTACCATCATCCGCACCACCGAGGAGGCCATCAAGGCGGTGCCGCTCTCTTACCGCGAGGTCAGCTATTCGCTGGGCGCCACCCGCTGGCAGACGGTGCGCAAGGTGATCCTGCCCAACGCCCTGCCCGGCATACTCACTGGCATCATGCTGGGGGTGGGGCGGTCCTTGGGGGAGACCGCAGCCGTTATCTTCACCGCCGGGGCCTCCCTAAGGATCCCGGCCTCGGTCTTCGATTCGGTCCGAACCATGGCGGTGCACTTTTACCTGCTGGCCCGGGAGGGCATCTCGGTCGAGAACGCTTATGGAACGGCGGCGGCCCTGATTATCGCCGTGCTTTCGGTCAACCTGCTGGCCTACTGGATGATGAACCGGATGATAGCCAAAAGAACATAAGGGTCAACGCATGTCAGTCAAAATATCATTAAACAAATTTTCGGTCTTTTCCGGTCCGGACCCACTGCTCCAAAACGTGAGCCTGGAGGTCCAGAGCAGCCAGATACTGGGCGTAATAGGGCCGTCCGGCTCCGGCAAAACCACCTTTCTCCGTTCCTTAAACCGGATGAACGAACTGCAGCCCGGCTTCCGGATCGAGGGCCGGGCGCTGCTGGACGGGGAAGATATTTACGGCCGGGATTATGATGCCGTCAGCCTTCGTAAAAAAGTGGGGATGGTGTTTGCCATGCCGGTTCCTTTGCCCATGAGCATCCATGAAAACATAACCTATGGACCCAAACTTTCCGCGGACAAAGGATGGAAGCATGACGAAGCGGTGGTGGAAAAATCCTTAAAGGCGGCTTTTTTATGGGACGAGGTCAAGGACCGTTTGAGGACATCGGCCTTGAGGCTTTCGGGCGGCCAACAGCAGCGGCTGTGCCTGGCCAGGACCCTGACTTTGGAGCCGGAGGTAATTCTTTTAGACGAGCCCTGTTCCGGGCTGGACCCCATCTCCACCGCAAAAATTGAAGAGGCTTTGACGATCTTAAAAGAGCGTTATACGGTGATATTGGTTACCAACAACACCAAACAGGCGGCCCGGGTCTCCGACCGCACCGCTTTCTTTTTGATGGGTCAGCTGGTGGAGGAGGGATTGACCCAGCAGATGTTTACCGCTCCCAAGGACAAAAAGACCAGCGACTATATCACCGGAAGGTTCGGTTGAACGGCTATTTGGATACTAATTTATTTTACCACAAAACGCACCCTTCTATTCATCAGGGTAAACTCGGGCACAAAATAAATTTAAAAACAAAAACAAACAGTATGTGGCTTATGTGCCCCTTCGGCGCAGCTCAGGGCAAGTTTTATGTGGTTAATTCGGGAATTCATGGTTGAAAAATCATTAAATTCGTGATGGATCAAAAAATTGAAATAAAGGACCTGGACCTTTTCTACGGCAGTTTCCAGGCGCTGAAATCGGTGACCATGCCGGTATACGACCGGCAGATCACCGCCCTGATCGGCCCTTCGGGCTGCGGGAAGTCCACCCTGCTCAGATGTTTGAACAGGATGAATGACCTGATCTCCGAGGTCAGAATCAATGGCCAGGCTCTGCTGGACGGGGTCAACATCTACCAAAAGAACACCGAAGTGGAAGGACTCAGGAAGAAAGTGGGCATGGTCTTTCAGCGCCCCAACCCCTTCCCGCTGACTATCTACGAGAATGTGGTCTACGGTTTAAGAGTGGCCGGCAGCAACGACAAAAAAAACCTGGATCAGACAGTCGAAAAAAGCCTGAGGGCCGCCTGGCTGTGGGACCAGCTTAGGAACAAGCTGGCCCAGCCGGCCATCGCTCTGCCCCTGGACCAGCAACAGCGGCTTTGCCTGGCCCGCCTTTTGGCGGTGGAGCCGGAGGTGATCCTGATGGACGAGCCCTGTTCCGCGCTGGACCCCATTGCCACCGCCAAGGTGGAGGAACTGATGCTGGAACTCAAGAAGGACTATACCATCGTCATAGTCACCCACAACATGCAGCAGGCGGCCCGGGTCTCGGATTTCTCCGGGTACATGCTGCTGGGTCAGATGATAGAATTCGGAGAAACGAAGACGTTATTCACCAACCCCGCGCAGAAACTGACCGAAGATTACATCACCGGGAGGTTCGGGTAACGAAGCAATGAGCAATGAACAATGAGCAATGAACAATGAACAATGAGCAATGAGCAATGAGCAATGAGCAATGAACAATGAGCAATGAGCAATGAACAATGAGCAATGAACAATGAGCAATGAACAATGAACAATGAGCAATGAACAATGAACAATGAGCAATGAGCAATGAACAGTAAACGGTAAACGGTAAACGGCAATAGTAAACGGCAAACTTATTTTGAGGTGAAAAATGGAACAAAGACATTTTGACCGGGAGCTTTTGGAGCTTAAGGAAAAGCTGCTATTGATGGCGGCCAAGGCGGAGCAGCTGATCAGGCAATCGCTAGAGGCTCTGATCAAGAAGGATGCGGTTTTGGCCCAGTCGCTTTTTGCCCTGGACAAGGAGGTGGACAAACTGGAGATAGAGATAGAAGAGGACGCCATCGCGCTAATCGCCCGGCACCAGCCGGCGGCCGGGGACCTTCGCTTTCTGATCGGGGCCATCAAGATCAACAACGATCTGGAGCGGATCAGCGACCACGGGGTGAACATCGCCCAAAGCGCCATCCGGCTGGCCGCCCAGCCTGACCTCAAGCCTCTGATCGACATCCCGCGGATGGCCGAGCTTTCGATAGGCATGCTCAAGGACAGCTTAGACAGCTTCGTCAACAACGACGCCGAAAAGGCCAGGGCGGTGTGCAAGAGCGATGATCAGGTGGACGACCTGAAGGACCAGATCTTTAGGGAACTGCTGACCTTTATGATGGAGAAGCCGGATTCCATAAGCCGGGCCATGGATCTGATTCTGGTCAGCCGGAATCTGGAGCGGGTGGCCGATCTGTCCACCAACATCAGTGAGGAGGAGATCTACATCTCCGAAGCCAAGATCATAAAGCACCACGCCCAGGCGGCGGAATGATTTTTCGATCGGTTTCGGGGAACAAAAGAAATTTTGAATTGTAACGTGCGCGGGAGCGGGGAAAAGATACCCCGCCCGCTTGCGGCGGGGTAGTTCATTACCTTTTTCTTGACAAGCTTCTTAACCAATTGCTGGTTGATCTCGTCGGCCAATTTCGGACCGTACAAATATAATTACCCAAGGCTATGTAGGCTGTATGTCATGTCCCTACAGGTACCACCCCTAGGGAAGGGTTAGGTTATCTCCTTCTTCAAATACTGTCCGGTGTACGACATCTTGTTGGCCGCCACCTGTTCCGGGGTGCCGCAGGCCAAGATCCTTCCGCCTTCGTCGCCGCCTTCGGGGCCCAGATCTATGATCCAGTCGGCCGATTTCACCACGTCCAGGTTGTGCTCGATCACTATCACGGTGTTGCCCTTGTCGGCCAGCCGGTGCAGTACGGCCAAGAGCATCTTGACGTCCTCAAAATGCAGTCCGGTGGTCGGCTCATCCAGTATGTACAGGGTCTTGCCGGTGGCGATCTTGGACAGCTCGGCCGAGAGCTTTACCCGCTGGGCCTCGCCGCCGGAGAGGGTCGTGGCTGACTGTCCCAGCTGGATGTACCCCAGGCCCACGTCGGCCAAAGTGGTCAGTTTGCGGGCCACCTTGGGGATGTTGGAGAAGAAACTCTGGGCCTCGGCCACCGTCATCCGCAAAACCTCGGCGATGTTCTTGCCCTTGTAGGTCACTTCCAGCGTCTCCCGGTTATAGCGCTGGCCCTTGCAAACCTCGCAGGGGACGTAGACGTCCGGCAGAAAGTGCATCTCGATCTTGACGATGCCGTCGCCCTCGCAGGCCTCGCATCGTCCGCCCTTAACGTTGAAGGAGAACCGGCCGTTGGCGTAGCCCCGCAGTTTGGATTCCTGGGTCATGGCAAAAAGCTCGCGCAGATAGGTGAACAGCCCGGTGTAAGTGGCGGGGTTGGAGCGGGGGGTGCGCCCGATGGGCGACTGGTCGATGTTGATCACCTTGTCCAGAAATTCCCAGCCCTCCATCTTCCGGTGCTTGCCCGGCTGGGTGCGGGAACGGTAGAGCTTTTGGGCCAGGGCCTGGTACAGGGTGTCGTTGACAAGCGTGCTCTTGCCGGAGCCGGAGACCCCGGTGACGCCGATCAGCTTGGCTAAAGGAAACTCCACGTCAAAATCTTTGAGGTTATTTTCCCGGCAGCCTGAAAGCCTTAAACTTAGTTTATTGCCGGGGCGCCTTGTTTTGGGAACCGGGATATGACGGGTTCCAGCCAGATACTGTCCGGTCAATGAACCCTTGGTCTGCATCACTTTTTTGGGCGGCCCTAACGCCACGATCTCACCGCCTGTGGCCCCGGCCCCGGGGCCCAAGTCCACGATGAAATCGGCGGCCAGCATGGTCTCCTTGTCGTGCTCCACCACTATCACGGTATTGCCGATGTCCCTTAATTTGATCAAAGTATTCAGCAGTTTGACGTTGTCCCGCTGGTGCAGCCCGATGGAAGGCTCGTCCAGCACGTAGAGCACGCCGGTCAGGGAAGCCCCGATCTGGGTGGCCAGGTGGATGCGCTGGGCCTCGCCCCCGGATAGTGATTCCGAGATCCGATCCAATGATAGATAGTCCAGACCCACGTCGGTCAAAAAGCCCAGGCGGGAGTTGATCTCCTTTAAAACCTGCTTGGCGATGGTTTTTTCCTTCTCCGAAAGTTTCAGTTCCGAGGAAAAGAACTGGCGGGAGTTTTTGACCGAAAGTTTTGACAACTGGTAGATAGACTGTCCGGCCACTTTCACGGCCAAAGATTCCGGCTTCAAGCGCGCCCCTTGGCAGACCGGGCAGGGCAGGATGGACATGAACTTTTCCACCTCGTAGCGGACGTAGTCGGAATCGGTCTGCTGGTAGCGCCGCATCATCATCGGGATGATGCCTTCAAACTTCTTGGTGAATTGGTAAACGTTGTCGTTGGAAGCCGATTCGTAGCGGACCTTGACCTCCTTGTCCGTGCCGTAGAGCAGGATGTCCCGGTTCTTCTGGGACATTTCTCTCCAGGGCGCATCCAGTGAAAAGTTATAGACCTTGGCCACCGCCTCCAGATGGCTGCCGATCCAGTGGCCCATGGGATCGCCGTAGTGGGAGATGGCGCCCTGGTTGACGGTCAGCTCTGGGTTGTGGACCAGGGCTTCCGGGTCGATCTCCATCTTGGTTCCCAGCCCGGAGCAGGCCGGGCAGGCCCCGAAGGGGCTGTTGAAGGAGAACATCCGGGGCGAAAGCTCGCCCAGCGAGATGTGGCATTTGGTGCAGGAGAGCTTTTCGCTGTAAAGGACCTCCTGTTTGTCGTTGTAGATGGCCGCCACCAGTCCTTCCGAAAGTTTCAAGGCCGTCTCCAGCGAGTCGGCGATCCGCTTCTGCGATTTTTGGCCGATAGTCATCCGGTCCACCACCGCGTCAATGGCGTGCTTCTTGTTCTTGTCCAGCACCGGCAGGGCGTCGATGTCGTACAACTTCTTGTCCACCCGCACCCTCACAAAGCCCTCGCGCCGCAGTTTGTCGAACAGCACCCGGTACTCGCCCTTACGGCCCTGGATCAACGGAGACATAATGGCCAGTTTTGTCCCTGCGGGTTGTTCCATGATGGCGTCGGTGATCTGCTGGACGGTCTGGGAGGAGATGGGCTGTCCGCACTTGGGGCAGTGGGGGCGGCCGATCCGGGCGAACAGCAGCCTTAAGTAATCGTGAATCTCGGTAACGGTGCCCACGGTGGAGCGGGGGTTCTTGCTGGCCGCCCGCTGTTCGATGGCGATGGCCGGGGAGAGGCCGTCGATGAAGTCCAAGTCGGGTTTCTCCATCAGGCCCAGAAACTGCCGGGCGTAGGCCGACAGCGATTCCACGTAGCGGCGCTGGCCCTCGGCGTAGATGGTGTCGAAAGCCAGGGAGGATTTGCCCGAGCCGGAGAGGCCGGTGATCACCACCAACTGGTCCCGGGGGATATCCAGGTCGATGTTCTTGAGGTTGTGCTCCCGGGCCCCCCGGATGGTCAGTTTGTCCATCATGTGATAGGCGTCCCAATTGTATATTTCTGAATGACTGTTTGCTCTTTACCGAGGAACCTTATCCGCAGATTTAACAGATTAACAGATTATTACTAAACTTATTTTATAACGAGTTAAATCTATATTCCTCTAATAAGCTTGCTTCTTGGAATCTGCGAAAATCTGCGTAATCTGCGGACGATAAATGAAAAAGGCAACCTTTTATTATATTAGCATTTTGAGGAAATGTCAAGCGGGGACCTCACCCTCGATCCCTCTCCAAATTAATTTGGAGAGGGAAGCCGGAAGGCAGGGTGAGGTTAAAATAATCATTGATTTTTCCCCAATATGTAGTGTCATTACTAATGGGAGTGAATATTAGTAGACATTCCTATTTCTTCCCCATCCAATATATTTCGCGTATTTCGCAGCTTGCCCCGATGTAGCGGGGTGTTTTGGTGGGGGAAAAGTCGGACTATTGGTTCGGCTTACTTCGGCAAGCTCAGTACAAGTCACTCACCACAGAGCTTGCCCTGAATATAACCGATATTTAGGCCGGTGAAGGGTATACGCTCTGAGTAATAATTCTCAAACCTCTTTTAATAACAATTACTCACATCAAATAACCGGAGAAATTAGACATGCCCGCCAGCAATTACTACCTGGAACACTGGATGGACGAGATCCACCTGCACGGAGTGATAAAGACCGTGGTCAGCACCCGGACCAAATACCAGAAGATAGACATCGTGGATACCAGCAACTACGGGCGCTGCCTGTTCCTGGACGAGCGGATGCAGAGTTCTGAAAAAGATTCCTTCATCTATCACGAGGCTCTGGTGCACCCGCCGCTGCTGCTGCATCCCGGCCCCAAGAAAGTGATGATCGTGGGCGGGGGGGAGGGCGAGACCCTGCGCGACATCCTGAAGCACAAGTCCGTCAAGCAGGCGGTGATGGTGGACATCGACAAGGAACTGGTGGACTTCTGCCGCCAGGAGTTGCCGGAATGGGCCGGCGGAGCCTTTACTGACAAGCGTTCCAAGGTCCTGTACATGGACGCCCGGACATATCTCGAAAGGACCAGAGAAAAATTTGACGTCATCATCATCGACCTGACCGAGCCCATCGCGGGCGGCCCGTCCTTCAAACTTTATACCAAGGAGTTCTACCAGCTGATCCACCGCCGGCTGACCGAGCACGGGATCATCACCCTCCAGGCCGGAACCACCCGGGTCCACGATACGAACATGCTGACCTCCATCGCCAAGACAATCTCTTTAGCCTTTCCGGTGGTCAACATCTACCAGGTGATCATCCCCTCGTTCGGCCTGCCCTGGGGCTTCATCATGGGCTCGAAGACCTACGACCCGTTGGTTTATTCCCCGGCCCAGATAGATCACCTCATTCAAAAGCGGGGGCTGAAGAAATTGGAATACTACGACGGCGTCACCCACCTGGGGATGTTCTGTCTGCCGAAATTCCTGCGCCAGGACTTTGAAAAGCAGCAGCGGGTGATCACCGACAAAAAACTGATGACTGCCAAGTTCGTCTGAGGGACATTTCCCCACGAAAAACACGAAAAGGTGCGAAAATGCTTTTGCCACAAAATGCACATAAAACTCAAAACTGAGAACCCGGAACTTCAAACGTTAAACGCTAAACTTGGAATGAAGCACCGCACATCGCCCAACAGATCCCCCCAGAGCCGGGCCCCGTTGTTTGAGGCCCTGGTCGCCTATGTCCAACAGCCCAAGGTGGCCTTTCACACTCCGGGTCATAAACAGGGGAAGGGCATAGATCCGGCCTGGCGCCAGTTAGCCGGCGAGAACATCTTCAAAATGGACCTGACCGTGCTGCCGGAAACCGACTGCCTGTTCCATCCCACCGGGGTGCTTAAAACAGCCCAGGCCCTGGCCGCCAAGGCTTATCGGGCCGACCACAGCTATTTTTTGGTCAACGGCTCCACCGGCGGCAACCTGGCCATGCTGATGGGAGTGCTGTTCCCGGGCGACAAGGTCATCGTCCCCCGGCACACCCACAAATCGGTGATCGCCGGGCTGATCATGTCCGGGGCCCTGCCGGTCTACATTCATCCCGAGATCAACCGGGAATGGGGGCTGATCCTGAACGTCTCGCCGGAATCGGTGGAGAAGGCAATGGACAAGAACCCCGGGGCCCGGGCGGTGTTCGTCTCCTCGCCCACCTACCACGGCATCTGCTGCGACCTGGAGAGGATAGTCAAGGCCGCCCACCTGCGCGACCGGGTGGTGATGGTGGACCAGGCCCACGGCCCGCATTTCCTGTTCCATCCCAGCCTGCCCACTTCGGCCATGGAGGCCGGGGCCGACATCTGCGTGGAGAGCACTCACAAGATCATCTCCGGCCTGACCCAGGCTTCCATGCTGCACGTCAAGGGGCCCAACATAGACATCCGGGACCTGGAAGAAGTGTTATTGTTGACCCAGAGCACCAGCCCGTCCTATCTTTTAATGGCCTCGCTGGACTTGGCCCGGCGGCAAATGGCCCTGCACGGCCACCAATTGCTGGACAGGTCTTTGAACATTGCTGTCAGATTAAAGAACTCCATCAACGCCGTCAAAGGCCTATGCTGCCTGAATACTGAGGATATTAAGCCGTTCAAGCTGGATCCCTCCAAGCTGATCGTGTTTGTGGACAAGCTGGGGCTGACCGGCTACCAGGCCAGCAAGGTACTGAATGAGAAGTACGGCATCCAGGCCGAGATGGCCGACTGGGACTACGTGGCCTTCATCTTCACCTTGGCCGACGGACAGGCCGAGGCCGACCAGCTGCTGGCGGCCCTCAAAGCCCTGGCCGGCTTCTGTCAGCCCAACGCCCGGCTGAAGAAGTTAGACATCCAGTTCCCGTCCAATTATCCCGCCATGTCGCTGACCCCGCGCGAAGCCTTCTTTGCCGGGTACCGGACCATCGCCTTAAGGAAGTCGGTGGGCGAGATATCAACGGAGTTCTTTACCGTTTATCCTCCGGGCATTCCGGTGATAGTGCCGGGCGAGCGGATCACCAAGGAGGCGGTGGAGTATCTTACAGCCATGAAAAAGATCGGGGCTATTTTGGTGGGGCCGAAGGCCGGACAGCCGGGGAAGATCAGAGTGGTGGCTTGAGTCAATGAATCCAACTACGCCAAGGCTTCGTCGGACAGGCAATGAACTTTAAACACTAAACAGTCAACAGTAAACAGTAAACAAGGCTCAGGCCGGGGGCTTGACAAATCGCAATTTTAGAGTGATAATTACTACCTAAAATCCCGTAAAATTATAACTATGTTCGATGCCCCGGACAGCAAAATCTGACGCCTGCTCGAAAATGATCAGTAATATCGGGCTTTGCGGGCTGCAACCAGAATGAAATATTTAAAAAAAGTACTTGACTTTCG
>JACQXR010000017.1 GCA_016208585.1 candidate division TA06 bacterium
ATCCCGTCGGACGCAAAATATCAAATGAAGAAATTGCCCGGGTCAACCTTAAGCCCGAAAGATTTCATGGAGAATGGAATTATACAATTTACCCGAGCCTCAATAATAACTTGTAAAGCTTATTTATTTACAGCTACTAAGGAAGCGTCGTTTGACCTGTGGAACCGGGTGATCGGCAAAATGCAGCAGTCAGCCAAAACCCGGTGCATCTCCTCTGGTGTCCTGATTCTGGACGATACCATACTGGAAAAAACTGGTAATCAAATGGCCGGGGTCCGAAAACTGTTTGACCATGCCAAGAAAACGTTTGTGAATGGCCTTTCCCTGGTGCAACTCTTCTATGTTGATTCACAGAAGCGCTATCCGCTATGGTATGCCCTGCATTCCAACCGTGGCCGAAAACCAAAACCAACCAAAGACCGAACGGTACCAATCGGTAAATATAAAATTGCATTACGGCTCATTCGGCAAGCCATAGAATGCGGAATTCGTCCCAAAGCCGTATTGTTCGATGCCTGGTATGCATCGGTTAGATTTCTCAAAAGCTTGCACAAAATGGGGCTGTCCTTTGTCAGCCGGCTGGCCAGCAGCCGCTATCTGCTGGTAAATGGGATTCGTATTAAAGCCGCAGACCTGCTCAAACAAAAACATCGTTATCGCTATTACAAAAGCCTGAAAGCCAAGGCCTTCGCTGTCAGCGCCATATTGCCTCACTTCGGCGAAGTAACCGTCGTCTGCGTCAAATACCGCAATAAAAGCGCCGTCATCATAACCAACCTGAACACTTATGATCTGGTCTACATTGTTTCCCTTTATCGCCAGCGGTGGGCCATTGAGGTCTATTTTCGTGAAGCCAAGCAGGTTTTCGGGCTTGACAAGTTCCAAAACCGCAGCGCCAGTTCAATCCAAGCTCATCTGGCCTTAACGGCTTTGGCTTAGGTGCTGATTACCCTGTTACGCATCTTGCTACCGCCCCTACGAAAACTCAAACCAAAGGCATTATTCACAAAGCTGTTCCGGGTGCTGGCAGACCTGACAATACGCAACAATCATCTGGATATTATCGTGGGAAAACATAACCGCTTCTTCGCCCAAATACTCTTGCTGGTCAACAACTTGAAACCATTGGAATCAACTGCATAACTTTAGTAATAACTAATCAACTATGTTAATACTATTATGAGACAGTTAATATCTTAAAACGCCCAATGAAAATTTAAGTCAATTAAACCTGACTTAAATTAACAAAATGTAAAATAAGTCAGAAAACCCTTTCTTAAACATTATAAAATTGTATAACAATTGCCAGTCATGAACGAAAGAGCGGGAAATTACATACAGCAACAGGCGGGATATAAAGCATTCATCCCCAAGCCCCTGCCGCCAAACCCGGAGATAGCTTTTGATGATGAAATGCACAATCTGTTATCAAAGGCCGACCGAACCCTGGCGAGGTTGGATGGGGTAACTTCTGTTTTACCCAACCCCGACTTGTTTATAGCCATGTATGTTAAAAAAGAGGCGCTGCTAAGCTCGCAAATTGAGGGCACCCAGGCTTCGTTGGAGGGCGTGTTGGAGTTTGAAGCCGACATGCCGTTGAAGGAGGACATCAACCAGGTCAGAGAAGTTTTCAATTACATCCAGGCGATGAATCACGGCATGGAACGGCTGAAAACATTGCCCATGTCGCTTCGGCTCATCAAAGAGATCCACCAGACGCTGATGGATGGCGTACGGGACACCGACAAAACCCCCGGCGAATTCAAACGGTCTCAAAATTGGGTTGGACCCAAGGGTGCGCCGTTAAACCAAGCCACGTATGTGCCGCCCCCACCGGATGAGTCGAATGCGGCAATGGGCGAACTGGAAAAATATCTGTATACTAAGGATGATATGCCGCCTCTAATCAAAATAGCGCTTATACATTCCCAATTTGAGACCATCCACCCCTTTCTTGACGGCAACGGCCGCATCGGCAGACTGCTGGTCACCTACTATTTATTCTGGCAGGGGATATTGAACAAACCCTTGTTGTACCTTAGCATTTATCTTAAAAAACACCGGCAAGAATATTACGACTTGTTGATGAATGTCCGGCATGAAGGCGGCTGGGAGGAATGGGTAAAGTTCTTTTTGACGGGCGTCGCTGAAACATCCGAAGAAGCGACCAATACCGCCCGCGAAATAATAGCTCTAAAGGAACGGCTTTTTACCTTGCTTTGTGAAAAATCTGTTTCCAGTCCGCATGCAGTCAGGCTGCTGAATCATATGTTTACCGTGCCGCTTATCAGCTCCAGCGAAATAGGCGGGCAGTTGAACCTTTCCAAGGAAACGGCAATTCAACTTCTCAATAAATTCGAACAGGTGGGGATAATAAAAGAAATGACCGGGAAAAAACGTTATAAAAAGTATTTATTCAAGGAATATGTCGATCTGATATCGCGGGGAACCGAGCAATGACCGACGGCAAATACAACCGCCCTGCCCGGCCGTACGAGCTCTGGAACATAGGCAACTACGAAACAGTCTACGGGCAGGAGCGCACCGAGGAATACCTGGCCTTCATGCTCAAGCTGTACCAGGCCCAGCCGCTCAACGGCCATCGCTACCTGCACGGCACCAAGGCCGGCCGGGTGGTGCATATCGGGCCGCTGACCGCGCCCATCACGATGGAAGAAGTGGAGAAGGTGGTGGTGGCCTGCCGCTCGGCCAACTTCAACAAGGCCGACATCCTGGGCTGGGAGTGGAGCTACGAGGTGAACAACTTAGCCAAGGAGCAGGCCCATAGAAACGGCGTGGAGCTTAGGCTGGTGCAGATTCCCTCGGTGAATGAGATCAAGGCGGCCTTGGTGGGCTTTGACTTGCCACTATTAAAACTGCCGGACGAGGCGGTGGCCAAGGACGTGCTGAAGCACATCAAGTTCGCCGAGGTGGCGTACCTGGAGTTGGAGGACAAGGTTAAGGAAAGGGAACTGACCCTGAAGATCACCGATTTCCAGATACCGCCCAATTCCGACCTGGCCGAAATCGCCGGCAAGATTAAGGACAGCCGCGAGCTGATAGACTACTGGGCCGTGGACTGGGACTACAAGGGGGATACTTTCCGCAACCACTGGCAGAGCTTTAGGACCAAGAAAGAACCCAAGGTGGAATACATTGCTAGGCACAAGTACGAAGAGGTAGGTGGCAAAAAACAGGAGGTAGGAGGCAGGATATAGGGAAGGCAGGGAAGGAAGAGAAGATCGTCATGGTGAAAGTGGTTGACGTGTTCGGCAACGATACCAATCAACTGATAAAAGTTAGGATATAGAAGGCAGCAGGTAGGAGGTAGGAGGCAGGGTATGGTTGAGAGGTTCGAGGATTTAATAGTCTGGCAGAAAGCGCATAAATTGACGCTGGAGATATACCGGATAACCAGAGATTATCCTGCCGAGGAAAGGTTCGGACTGGTGCCGCAGATGCGGCGGGCTGCGGTATCCATACCGGCCAACATAGCCGAAGGGTTCAAAAAAAGGGGCAAGAGGTACAAGGCCAACTTTTACAACATTGCCCAGGCTTCGGGGGAAGAGGTGAAGTACTATTTGATCCTGTCGCGCGATTTGGGATACGCCAAGGATACAGCGACATTGGAAGGCCTGATAGACGAAATAGGTAAAATGCTCCATGCGCTTATCAAAACCTGCCTGGAACAATAAAACAACCCCCCTACATCCTACCTTCTGTATCCTGTATGCTAAGAAAGGGATGTTTTCGGGAATGATACAAATAAAGTAGTGGAGGTAAAGGTGAAATGAACACAATATTTGATTTTGAACAACCTGCATATAAACGATTTCGTGATATTTATAAAGAAAGAACACGTAACGTTGTTGTATTGGTAGGTTCTGGTTTAAGTAAGCCAGCTGGGTTGCCAGATTGGAAAGGCTTAAAAGACATATTAATTGACCAAGCTTATGTAAAGGCTAAATCATTTGATATTGCGGATCAGGACGCTTATACAAAAAAAGTAAAAGCCATAAGTACTATTGCAGATTATTGGGTTTTATTTGAAGAATTGAAAGAAGTGATGGGTGAAGAAAGCTATGTCGCGGCTATTAAACATATATTTGCAACAGCAGATACAGTGAAGATACCAAATTGTTATAATCAAATATGGAACCTGAATATTGGTGGTATAATTACAGTAAATATTGACCGACTGGCAACTAGGGCTTTCCAGGAAACAATGAAAAATAGTAAGAGGAGAATTTCATGAAGCTGGGAATAATCATCTATTCGCAGGACGCGGAAACTGTTTGGAACGCCTTCAGGCTGGGCGTTTACTCGCTGGGACAGGGGGATCAGGTCAGCGCGTTTCTGCTGGCCAAAGGGGTGGACTGCCAGGCCCTGGACAGCGACCAGTTCAAAATCTCTGAACAGATGCAGGCCTTCCATGACCAGGGCGGGAAGATACTGGCCTGCGGCACCTGTCTTAAAATGCGCCACAAGGAAGGCAGCGAGATGTGTCCGCTTTCATCCATGAAGGACCTTTACGAATTGATCAAAACCTCGGACAAGGTAGTAAACTTTTAAAAACAAATAAAGGAGATTTTTATGACCATGTTCTGTCACCAATGCCAGGAGACGGCCGGAAACAAGGGCTGCGCCGGGGCCAGGGGCGTCTGCGGCAAGCCCGACCAGGTGGCGGTGCTGCAAGATCTGCTGATCCACACTCTCAAAGGTATTTCCTATTTCAACGTCAAAGCGGCCGAAACCGGGAAGCTCGACGCCAAAACCTCTGAATTCGTGATGGAAAACCTGTTTGCCACCATCACCAACGTCAACTTTGACCCCGAGTATTTCGTCAAACAGATAGACCGGGCCAAAGTCTTGCGCAACGGCATCAAAACCAATTTTCTGGCGGCCTACAAGGAAAAGGAAAAAAAGGATTTTACCGAAAAACTGTCTGATGCCGCCACCTGGTCAACCAAGAGCGATCTGAACGAGTACGTCGTCAAAGGCTCCGAAGCCGGCATACTGGCCACGGCCAACGAGGACGTCCGCTCCTTGCGCTCGCTGCTGCTGTTCGGCGTCAAAGGGATGGCGGCCTATGCCCATCACGCCTATGTCCTGGGCGCGACCGACGAAAGCGTCGATCTGTTCATGCAGCAAGCCCTGGCCGCCATGCTGGACGACAAACTTTCGGCCGATGAATTGACCGGTCTGGTGCTGAAATGCGGCGAATACGGGGTGAAAGCCATGGCCCTGCTGGATAAGGCCAACACCGGGAAATACGGACACCCGGAGATCACCAGCGTCAAATTGGACGTGGGAAAGAATCCCGGCATCCTGATCAGCGGCCATGACTTGAAGGACCTCGAAGAACTTTTAGAGCAGACCAAAGGCAAAGGGGTGGATGTTTACACCCATGGCGAAATGCTGCCGGCCAATGCCTATCCTTTTTTCAAGAAATATCCTAACTTCTATGGCAACTACGGAGGTTCCTGGTGGCATCAGACCGAAGAATTCGAGAAGTTCAACGGCCCGGTGCTGATGACCAGCAACTGCCTGGTTCCGCCCAAGGACAGCTACAAGGATCGGGTGTTCGCCACCGGGGTGGTGGGATTTCCCGGGGTCAAGCACATCGCGGACCGGGCGCCCGGCAAGCAGAAAGATTTTTCCGCCGTCATCGCTTTGGCCCAGAAATCAAAGGCCCCGGAGAAGCTGGAAGAGGGCACCATTCCAATCGGTTTTGCTCATAACCAGGTGCTGGCCCTGGCCCCCAAGGTGATCGAGGCCGTGAAAAGCGGTGCCATCAAACGTTTCGTGGTGATGGCCGGCTGCGACGGGCGGCA
This sequence comes from candidate division TA06 bacterium, assembly GCA_016208585.1. Classification (NCBI taxonomy): domain Bacteria; species candidate division TA06 bacterium. The sequence continues at coordinate 5,835 of JACQXR010000017.1, forward strand.
CAAGAGCCGCGAGTATTTCACCGACATAGCCAAAACCCTGCCTAAGGATACGGTAATATTGACCGCCGGCTGTGCCAAGTACCGCTACAACAAGCTGGGCCTGGGCGACATCGGTTCGACGGGGCTCACCGGAACCGGGGGCATTCCCCGGGTGCTGGACGCCGGGCAGTGCAACGACAGCTATTCCCTGGTCTTAATTGCCCTGGCTTTGAAGGATGCCTTCGGTTTAAAGGACGTGAACGAGCTGCCGCTTTCCTTTGACATCGCCTGGTACGAGCAGAAAGCGGTGCTGGTTTTGCTGGCCCTGCTTTCGCTTGGTGTTAAGAACATTCATCTGGGCCCGACACTGCCGGCCTTTGTTTCGCCCAATGTGCTGAAGGTGCTGGTGGAGAAGTTCAATGTCCAGCCTACGGCGGGCGTGGAGGAAGACGTGAAGAAGATGATGGCGGGGAAGTAAGACAGGTATTATCCGGGGGCTGCACGAACGGTGCAGCCCCTTCTTTTTTTAATCCCAGGCTGGTTTCCGGCTTCCGGTTATACAATCCTATTCCATTGACAATATTCGGTGTTTGTTCATATAATCAATCATTCTTGCTGAATAAACCGATGCCGAAAAAACACTATTCATTGCGGCAATATTGGATCAGCGCCGGGTCGGCCGCCACAAACCCCAAATAACCGTTTATCGGGGTTGTTAGGGCGATGGGAATCTGAAATCATGAAATTCTCCGGCAGATATTTATATTCATTTTAATAGAAGCAAAAATGGTTGTCAAGGATAAATTTGTCGTGAAACCCTTAGAGGTGTTATTCCTTATATGACAACGAAACCAAGAAATGGAACAAAGTCAGGGACAAGTCAAGTCAAAATAATATTGATTTTGAGGACGGGTAGTGATAAGATGTCTGACAATACAAAATATAAAGGAGAGCCCAATGGCAAAAAAAATACTGATCATAACTGGTGTGGTCGTCCTTTTAATGCTTATCGGCCTGGCAGCCATTGCCCGGTTCTATATGCGGGGGCCGGATTTGAGCAAGTACCAGCATTTGAAAGACCCGCAGATCTCGCAGAAGGCGGATCAGAAGATGCTGCAGGTGGAGGCAATCGGCGATCCCAATACGATTGGCATGAAGACCTTTGCCATGTTATTCAAAGCCTATTACCAGAATGTCAAGGCCAAAGGAATGGTGGCGCCGCTGGCCCGCTGGCTGAAACCGTTTGACACGCCGGTGAACCAGTGGGTGGGCCAGTACGGCCTTCCAGTGCCGGAAACGCTGGTCAAACTTGAAAATACCCCACAGCAGCCGGGGTATGAAGTGTCCCTGACTGTCTGGCAGTATGGAGAGGTGGCCGAGATACTGCACATCGGGCCTTATTCCACCGAGGGGGCTACAATTGAAAAACTGAAATCGTTTATCGCCGCCAGCGGATATCAGATCGCTGGCTCGCACGAAGAAGAATACTTAAAGGGGCCGGGCATGTTCGGCAAGGGGAATCCCAATAAATATTGCACTCTCATCCGCTACCGGGTGGTGAAGCAGGTGCCGGAAGACGCGGTTGTAAGACGTAAGAAATAATGAAGAATATCAACGGAAAAGCCCTCCCGGTAACGGGAGGGCTTTTCTATGTTTTAATACAAACGCATTATATTTCTTGAGCATTACCGGGTGGCAATGCTGAAAATACGGGTGTTTCGGGGCCAACTATCGCGATTTATGTCATTTTATTTAACTCGTTTGTATTAGTAGTGGTCATCTGAGTAAGAAGGTTTAACGCTTCGGCATCAGCGGCGCGCGAAGCGCGTCCGTTGCATGCCGTTGTTAGAGGGCTGCCCAATCCTCGATGGCCGTTCCTAGACAGTGAAGCTATGGTATACGCGGTCGAAGATATCTAGCGCAAGTTTCCTAGTTATTTGTAAAAACAATTCACAACTGCTTGTTATTCAATGTGTTTTAAAAAACAAAATGTATTATACAACTGATAGTTGATATTTTTCTAAATCAAAAAGAGCACACAGTTTCTGTTGTGTGGCATCCATTTCCGAAAGCATCATTTGTGGGAGAAAAGGCCTTCTTCCTTTTCCGGGC
>JACQXR010000018.1 GCA_016208585.1 candidate division TA06 bacterium
CCCAGTTGTTGGTAGTGGTAAAGGTATAATGCCGGCCGCCGTTGTTATCCCGGACCATGTTGCCGGCATGGTCCTTGGATTCCACGTCGTAATAATAGAGACGATTGGGCGTCAAGCCCTTCAGGGTTATGACGTGGCTAAGCACTTCGCCGGCGGGAATATCCTGATCCGCATCCGTAATCTTCTTTCCGACCGAGGTCAGGGTGTCATAATAGACCGTGCTGGTAGCCGCCTCCGAAGTGGTCCATTTGATGTCCGCGGCAGCGTTGAAGACATTCTCGGCCCTGACATTGGTAATGACGAAGTTAATCAGATCCACCCTGGCCCTGGCGGTATCGGTAAAGGCCGGGCTGGCGTCGGTAAAAGACGCGAATACCGAATCGCTCTGTTCAACCGAGAGATAACCGTCATTATGCTTGGCGGCTATAGTCCTGAGCGGTATTTTGCCGATGAAATAATTCCCGTCGGCCGTGTCTTCGATGCATTTTACCGTATCCGGCGAGGTTTCATATTTGCTCCAGACTGCCACCAAAGCGGTATCCACCGCCGTGGCGGTGCCGAAGGAATCCACCACCGCGATCCTGACGGTATCGCCCACGGTGCCGCCGGCCGGAACGGAATATCTGGTTCTATCCAATCTGACGCTGGCCGCGAACTGCGATTGGGTATAAACCACCACCAAAGCGAAGGGCTGGGCGCCATAGGGAATGTTGTTTCCGTTAATGGTGGCCACCCAGGCCCCGGCTGCCGGAGCCTTTAGCCTGACGACTTCCACTATATTAGCCGTGTCCCTTTTGCCGGTGGGATTGGCGGTTGACTGGCCCGAGGTATATCTATTCCCCCAATAAATGGTGCCGGCGCCGTTGACCTCCAGGTTGAGGTCGTTTACCAACGGCAAAGTTGCGCCGACTGCGGCCGGATAATCGTGCCACACCAGCACTATCTTGAGATTGGCGGCCGAAGACGGCACATTGAAGCGATAGGAGACCGCATCCCCGGTGATCAGTCCGTCTTGATTGTCGATCACCAAAAGCTTCCTTCCATCGCCGGAGAAATAAAGGGCGGAGTCAATGTCTATCCTTCCCCAACCGGCCGCGCCATTGGGCAGTACCGCATTGGATGAGAGATTGGTGTCGCCGGAGGCTACTTCCACCGCGTGAATCAGGGCGCCGGAAGGAATAAATCCGTTGAGCCTGACCTTGGTCCCGGTGGGATACCAGCCCTCCCTAAAATATTGACGCACCAAGGCGCCCATCCCGGCCGCGCACGGGGAAGCCATGGAAGTGCCGGACATCCGTACATAGGCGGCATCCGCCCCGCCATCGGCCGAATATGGACCTGCTTCAGTAAAAGAGGCCATTCCCCCGACTGCCAAAATATCCGGTTTATACCGGCCATCCGGTTTGGTGCGCCCGCGGCTGGAATAACCGGGGATATCATCGGCGTTGCCGGTAGCCCTGGCGCCGACCGAGCCAACCGCCACGGTATTCTTGGCCCTGGCAGGCGAGCCGATGGAATCGGCGTCTACCGCGCCGGCGGAATTGCCGGCCGAGAAGAACACGGCGAAATCCTGATATTTCCAGGTAAAGATGTCGACATCCCGGCAATACCCGGTGTAGGTGTGATTACTGGAGCCCCAGGAATGCGAAGAAACCCTGGCTCCGCCCGCGGAATTGCCGGTATAAGACTGTTTAAAAAGCAAAGTCAGGTCGTCGGGCAGCCCATATAGAGTGTCCGCCTTGCCTACATCCTGGAAATATATCTTTGACAATTTGGCCATGCCGGGCATGGAATCCACGGTAACCGATCCATATTTTGAATAGCCGCAAATCGTTCCCACGGTGTGGGTGCCGTGGCCGTCGTTATAATCCCCGAAGGTAGCGGGCTTCCAGACCTTATAGGCGATGACCTTGCGGTGGGTGGTATAATCTCCGTCCGCCGTAACGGAAACGTCCGGATCTTTGAAATTTTGGTGGGTCATCCTGATCCCGGTGTCCGAGATATTCACAATCTCGCCCTGGCCTTTGACGCCTTTCGTGTAAATGGTGGTGTCGGCCGTGTTGAGGCCGCTGGACATATAACGGATGGAGAGATTGTTGAGTATTTTATGGATCACGAAAGGCTCGATAAAGCAGACTCCGGGCAGCCGGGCGATATCCGATATCTTGGAGGCGTCGACCTCGGCCCTGGCTATTTTGTTGAATTCCGATTCCGAACTCTTAAGAACCTTGACCCCCATCCCTTCAAGGCTGGCGATATTCTTGCCCAAATCCTCTTCGGTGAAGAACCGGATGACCACTTCTGCGCGGTTGGTTGATTTGTTTACCGTTAAATGCCGGTCCATATCTTCCTGGGAGAATTTGTAAGCCGGCTGATACAAACCGGTCCAATCGCAGGAGGGAATATTTTTTACCCTGGCCTTTATGTTTTCATCCATGCCGACGATGAAGGCGTAATTCGGCAGATAGTCGTAAACAATGGCTCCGCTTTTTTCCAGGGCTTCTTTCATTTGGGGATAAATCGGGCCGTTAAAGTGAACGATATAATAGCCTCTTTCTCCTGCTTTGGCCGCACTTCCTGTTAATTCCTGCGGCAGTTTCGGCTCTCCAACTTTCGTATCAATGGTAAAGCCGCCGCCGGCCGAGATCAAGTTTGCATTTTGGGAAACCTCGGGAGAAAATTTCGAGGCCAGGCCTGCGGACATCTTGGGTAAATTGGAAGTCCGGTCAACGCTCGCCATCGCCGGTTTTAGTCCGATGGTAAAGCTTTTGACTTTTGATGCCCGCCGTTCGGCCGGTTCTTCGATATCCGAAATTATGGCCCAGTAATAAGTATGGCCGGCCTTCAGTTCCGGGTAATAAAAATCGGGCTCCCATACCGGCGGATCGCCGCGTTTCGCCTTGATGACCAGGCTGCCGCCTTGGAGCACGCCGTATTTGTCAATCGTGAACGGAGTACTGGAAATGAAAAGCCCGTATTCCTCGACCCCCGGGATTTGAGCCCAAGCAAACCGCAGATCTTTCCTTTGCATCGTAGCTCCGTCAGCCGGCTGCAATAGAGTTACCGGAGGACGTTTTGTTACCAGATTTTCGGGCCTGTTAATTTTTTCCGCCTGCAGGGAATCAAAGCCCATTACGGCAAACAAGCCGACTCCTATAGACATGGCGATAACCATAGCTATACTTTTTGGCGCTGCAGCCAACAGACTGGTTTTCCGTGCCATAGTAAACCTCCTAATGTTTGTTGTGAATTATTTGTTTATAATTTATATACGATAGAAATTTAAAACTGCAATAACCGTGCCAAAAAGGCCTTTCTACGAACTCATCCCCTCTGTCCCCTTCTCTTATATAAATTCGGGCTAACATAATGCAAGAGAAGGGGAAGCGAAGGGGTTGAGTTCGAGTCAACCCAAGCTCTTCCAGTTGTTTCCTGAACAGATTGGATAGTCATTTAATTGTTTTACATTTTATGCATATGTGTTTTTTAACTATATGATTTACAATGTGTTAGTATAGTGCATTTTTTTCATAGTTAAATGCAAAAAGGCGGGTTTTCAGTCCCACTTTTTTTAAAAAACCCCTGATTTTACCTGAATTTAGGCAGATATCACTTTCGTCTCTATCCATGTCCCAAGGGTGTCATTCCTGCCCCTTGTCATGCCTGCGCAGGCAGGCATCCAGGGATAAACTCCGGCGGACCACCGCCACGCCCCTAAAGGCGAGGTTTACCCCGCAATTGCGGTGGTCCGCCGTAGTATGGACGAAAGAGGATGGCGAACGAAAGCGGGAATGACATGTATGAGTAGAAAAGTGCAGCAGAGAAAGCGATGATATGTGTTTTCGCCAAAGATGATAGTGTTACCGTAAAACTACCACCTTTTTGGTCTGGCTTTGGTCATTGGCTACTAATCGGTAAAGGTAGATCCCGTTGGAGACCTTGTTGCCGGTTTCGTCTCTTCCGTTCCACACAACTTCATAGCTTCCCATCTTCTTATCTTCATCGACCAGCGTTCGCACCATCTGGCCCAGCACGTTGTAAACTTTCAGGGACACCTGCCCCGATTTTGCAATTTGATATTTGATATTTGTAATTTGGCCAAAGGGATTGGGATAGGCCTGATACAGCAGGGCCGCATCGTGAACCGGGCCGGCCTCGGACACCTCCTCGCCCTCCACCTTGTAGAAAGTCTGGATGCCGAACCAGTTTAAGCACCGCCCGATGAAAGCGGTGCGGGATAACTTGCCGGCCGAGGTTTTACTCACCGCCTCCAAGGGTATGCTGCTGTACACGCTTTTATAGACCCCGGTTGAACAAATGACTACTCCGCAGCCGCCGATGGTCTTGGCCGTAAACAAAGAGTCGGCCCCGGCCAGGGGAAGCACCCTGTCTATTGACTTCCAATTCCCGGCCGTCCCCAACGTGGCGATAGACAAGGTATCCATAATGCCGTGGCTGATCGGCAGACCGGGGTTGCCAATGAAGGCCGTGATGGAGACCGGTATATTGAAGGAATCAAAACTGACCTTTAAGTAATTATGATAGAAGTCCACGGTATCGCTGTTGGGCTTCCCCCCCAGGCTCTGCCCCAGATTTTTGGAGGAGAGCAGCAGATTCCCGCCCCGGTTCAGGAAAGCGGTTAAACTGTCCCGTTCTGATTGGATCAAGGTGCCAGCGCTGTCGTCGCCGGTGAACCAGATCAGGGTGTTGAAATTGCGGAGCTGGGTCAGCCCATTGGCCTTGCGGTTATCCCAGTAGCCAAAGGTAACCCCGTTGCTGTCCAGGCAGGCGGTATAGTAGTCGCCGAAATTGGTGGCGACCAGCCCGTCGTTGACCAGCAGCAGCTTGTACTGCGGGCTGCCGGTATAAAAATTATTGGGGGTGGCCGGGCCGCCGGCCGGTGCGTAAGAGACGTTCCACAAAGCGGTGCCGTCGGCGTTAAGGGCCCCGTCCCGGGCGGAAACGTAATATTGGACCAGCATCCCGGGAGACTGCACCGGCAGGCTGGCCTGGTATTCGTCGGGATTGCCGGTGGGGTACATCGGCAGATAGTTCCAGGAGGTGTCGGCCGAAGGCTTGGCCCGGAAATAGACCCGCACCTGCGCGATGCCCGAGGTGTCGCGGCAGCTGGCCGTGACGTCGAACGGACCGGTGGATGAAGTGTTGCCGATCTGAGTTAGGTTGGTGATCACCGGGCCGGTCCAGTCAAATATCCTGAACTCATAAGGCACGCCGATGCTGGCGGAAAACGGCAGGTAGGTATAGTTTCCGGTCAGGCTGTCGGAAGCCTTTAAGTACCATTGCACGTTTATCGGATTTATCACCGCCTGCTGCTGCTGGGGAATGGTATAGTAATATACATCGCCCTTCAGACTGTCGCGGGCATAGGGGTCCCAATTGCCGGCGCCGCCATTGTAGATCCACAGCGAATCGTTGATGATCGGTCCTTCTCCCTTAAAGGTGGCCCAGACCGGGAACGGCCCGGTTTGATCTGTATTGGCTAAGGTCCTGGGATTGGAGGGCATGGGGTCAATCAGGTTGAACCAGTTCATGGTATCGCGGCGCACCGGCCACTGGGCCCAGTTGCCCAGGGTGTCGTAGGCGGTTAAAAACCAGAGGACTTTGACCGGGGTCATGGCGTTCCCGGTAAACCGGGGAATGCTATAGTAATAATATCCATCGGCCCCAACGCTGTCCCTGGGATAATTGAATCCTCCGGCGATGTCGCTGTAGATGAAGTCGTCCTTGACCGAGTCGCCGTAGGCGGTGTTTAGCCTGGTCTTGACCACAAACGGCCCGTTGAAGAAAGTGTCCTTCAGGGCACTGACGTTGGAATAGGCCGGGGTATAGATTTTATTCAAGAAACTGTGGTAGCCGGAACTGGGATCTACCGAAGACTCGGCAAAAGAAGCGTTATAGGCCAGGATGCAATAGCCGACCTTGACCGGGGTTTCCATTGAGTCAGCGGGAATGGCCGGGATATCGAAGTAAAATGTGTCTCCCGATTGGGTGTACTCCTCTATCCAGCTGTCGTTGGGGTTACCCGCCCCGCCATAGGGCCAAGTCAAGGGATCAGAGCCGGCGTCCGGATTAAAGTAAAAACCCATCCCTACCCATCCCAGACCGTCGGAACATTTTATCACCGTCCGGACGGTATAGGGCCCGGAGAAGGCGGTATCGGGCCAGATGGTGGTCAGGGTGATGCTGGGGATCGCGGCCCAAACAGAGCTGGCCAGGCCGATCAGGGCCAAAACCATAAAAATATTTTTTTTCATATTCATTATCTCCTTCCTACTTCACGATTATCAGTCGTTTGGTTTGGCTCAGGCGTTCCTGGCCGTTCTGGCCCCGGGCCTCTAACCGGTAAAAATACACGCCGTTGGAAAGCGCCCGGCCCTTGTCATCCCTTCCGTCCCAGGTTACGCTATACGCTCTGGCCTGCTGTACGCTGGACGCTAATGTTTTGACCGCCTGTCCGGCGATGCTGTACACCTTCAAACTGACCTGGCCCTGCTTGGCTAATTGATAATTGATCGTTGTTAATTGTTTAAACGGGTTCGGCTTGTTCTGCTCTAATTTGAAACTGTAAACGGTAAACGGTTCAACTGGCCTGCCTTCCAGCCCCATCACCGGCGCTACGTAAATCCGCGACCACAGCGATTTCAGGCTTTCGTTGGCCGGAACCAGAGTGTCGCAGGCCGTTATCGCGTAGTTGTAGGTCAGGCCGGATTCCGCCGTGGTGTCGGCAAATGCGGTGTCCGGATGCAGGGCGCTTCCTACCTTGCTCCAGGTCGGAATCCCGCTTTGCAGGGAACGGTAGACTTTATAGCCCTTGATATCCGGCTCGGCATTGGCCCGCCAAACGCATTTGACTGTGTCGTAATTCTGTTGCAACGCCAAACCGATCGGAACCGCCGGCGGAGTGTAATCGCCGTTTAAACCGGGTTTAAGCCAGTTGATGACCCGGGCCGTCAAAGTATCGCGGGATACCGGAGTGGGGACCGCCTCGAAGGGGAACGAGGTGTACACTAACTTGTAGCCCAGCCCGGTAGTATCCTGATAACGCAGGCCGTTGAAGGTGCCGTCGTCGTTCTTCATGAAGCCGGCCACATTTACCGCCGGAGTATCGGGATTAAGCGTGTAAGCGTGCCAGGGATCGGTCCAATAGACGCTGCTGCCGTTAAGCCGGTCGTATAGCAGCGAGTCGGCCAGGCCGTCGCCTATCGGGTCGCCGGCAATGCCGGTCACTTTGTAGGTGGTGGCGGCCGCCCAGCCGGTGTCCGGGGCCAGGTGCAGGTAGTCCCTCCAGAAGTTGGGGTGAACCGTGGTGTCTATCTGGGTGCCGTTGGCGTAGAAATAGTACTGCCCGGCCATCCACATCCTGCCGCCGTTATTCAAGTATGACAGTATGCATTCCTGATCCTTTATGGCCAGGGCCTTGTACTCCGCGCCGGCCCGATAATCGAAATTGGCGCCCAGGTTCCAAATTACCAAGGGATACTGTTCCAGATAGCCGGGGGTCATGGTTTTATTGACCCCTATCGTTACCACTGAGTATTTGTAGCCTAGATTGGCCAGCGAGGCTTCCATGTATTTGGTCCAGGAATTTTCGGAAAGGTCGGCGGCCCCGCCGTCATTGTCTACCAGACAGATGCTGCTGGCCGACGGCAGAGGATCGCGGGTCTTGCCGGTAACGATGAAATCGTCTATGTAAACTCCCTCGCCTACATGGTTGTCGCCGTCGCTGCCCATGCCGATGCGCAGCTTGATGATCTTGCCAATATAACTGCTCAAGTTTAGCGGCCAAATATCCGAGTGGTTCTTCCATTGTTTGCTGGAATCGATGAAGATGCCGGCAAAGTCCAGCCAGTTGCGCCCCGAATCGGTGGAAACATCTATCCGCCACCAGTCGTTATAGGTGTTTAAATCCGACCCATCGTCCGGAACCTCGGGCCAGATCCTGAAATCCAACAGGCAAGGCTGGGAGTTGCTCACCGGCCGCAGGTCAATAAGCGGCGACACCATGGCATCCGACTGCCCCCAGGAGTATTTCCCGGTGGCCTCGCTCCCGTTATACCAGGATGTGGTCCCGCTGCTGGCCCTTCTGGCGCTCCGGTGCCAGTTGATCTTGGGGGTTTTGCCGGTGGCTTTCCAAGCGCCGGAACCGGTTTCGCCATCCTCAAAGAATATGGATCCTCTGGCGCCGCCGGCGCTGACGGTATCAACCTGAATATTGTCCAGATACCATATCCCGTGGTAATTCATATTCCGGGTCTGATCCGAGGCTGCGGCGTCGCTGGCGCCTATGAAGCACAGCCGCAAGTTCTTGCCCTTGAAACGGGTCAGATCAAAGCCGGCCTGAGTATAGCCGCCGTTGTCGCCGCCCCAGCCGTAGATCGGCACCAGGTCCGGTGACAGTCCGGTGTATGTCCAGGAATAGGGGTGCGATATGTTATAGGCCGTTCCGGGAAAACGCAGGGTATCGGGGGTAAGGTTTATCCAATTGTCAAAATGCCACAAGGTATCGCCGGTGGTGTCGGCCCAGACGTTGATGCAATCCCAGTCGTCAGGAAAGGCCGGACCCTCCAAATTGTAGTAATGCCACATGGAAAATATCACCGAGTCGGCTGATATCGCGGTAAGGTCAAAATTCGGCGATATCAAAAACTGGGCCCATCCGTCGCCATAGCCCGGCGGAGTGCTCCAGCCTGCGGTATCGGTGCTGGTTCCGCACCACCAGGAGTTACCGGCATAGGCCTGATAGGAATCAATATGCCATTTGGGAGTTTGAAAAGACATATCTATGGTGTCCCACCCCACGGTATCAGCTTCAAAATCATCGAAAAAGACCGTATCCACCGCAGCCTTGGCCGCAGGCCTGCCTGCGGGCTGAAGCCCTTCGGCGGGCGTAAGCCTGTCCGAAGAAGCTTTAGCGTAGTCGGAAGCCTTGAACGGCGTGGCTTTGGCCCTTTCCACGGGCTTGGCCTGGACTGCCGCCCACCGCCACATCGGGGCAAGCGCACAGACCAGAAACAGCGCCAGACCCAAAATTGTGAACAATTTTCGGTTCATGGTCTGAACCTCCATAAATTTATATTTTTAGTTATTTTATCGCGGTTACGAGTTTATATTGTAATAGATTAGCCCTGGTTTGTCAAGAGGTTTTTATCAATTTTTCAAAATATTTTTACCGGTTGTTTTTATGCCAGACTAACCCCTTGAGATGGTTTGACAAGTTCGCCGCGGGCAGGCTCAGGGCAGGCCCCTTCGGATGCCAGGCATAGTCAGCTCTTCTCAGGGCAGGCCACTTCGGAGGCCAGGCATAGTCAGTCCTTCTCAGGGCAGGCCACTTCGGAGGCCAGGCATAGTCAGCCCTTCTCAGGGCAGGCCACTTCGGAGGCCAGGCATAGTCAGCCCTGCTCAGGGCAGGCCACTTCGGAGGCCGGGCATAGTCAGCCCTTCTCAGGGCAGGCCCCTTCGGAGGCTGAAGGCATCAGGAATAAGCCAAAGCGGCGTTTCAAGCTGATGAAACGCCGCTTTGGCTGCTGCCGGTTATCTAATCAGCGCAGAACTGTGATCTTTTTAGTTGCCTGGAACTCCCCGGAGACTAACCGGTACAGGTAGATCCCGTTGCTGACCTTGTTTCCCTGCTCGTCCTTCCCGTCCCAGGGAATGCTGTATACCCCGGCAATCCGGTATCCATTATCCAATATCCTGACCACCTGCCCGGCGATGTTGTATATCTTCAAGCTGGTGTTCCCTGATTTTTTGAGGGCGAAGCTGATGCTGACCCCGCCCCGGGTGGGGTTGGGAACGCTCTGGGCCAGCAGGTAGGCCTCCGGAACGTCTCCGCCAAAGGTTATGCTCATCGGCCCGTGGTAGGTTTTATTGCCGTTTCGATCTACCTCGGCCAGGCGGTAGTAGTATTCGCCTTTTTCGGCGATGGTATTGTCGGCGTAGCTGTAGCTTTGCGGCTGGTTAGTGGTGCCGCCCCCGTCAACCTTGCCCACCTGGACAAACCCCTGTTCCGGGCTATCAGACCGCTCTATTTCCCACTGGTAACAGTCCTGCTCGCTCTCGGTGCGCCAGGTAAGGTTCACGCCGTCAGAGGAGGCCGTCAGGTTCATCCCGGCAAAGGTAACCGCCAACCCAACCAGATACGGCGTGGCGGAAACAGGCCCGTGCCAGACAGGCGCGCCATTCAAGGGAACATCAGCCACCCGATAGTAGTAGATGATTCCATTGGTCACTGTGGTGTCAACATAGGTGTAATTGGTGGTGTCGTATCTTGTTCCCTGGGTGTCGGGCAGCGTGGCGATGCGGATGAAGTTTGTGTCCGGCTGGGTTGACCGCTCAATCCACCAGGCAGTGTTGGCAATCTCCTGAGCAGAAGTCCAGCCTAAGCAGACAAACTTATCCCCGGAATCGGCGCTCAAGGAAACAAAGTCTGTTTCCCCCACAATCTCCAAGATATGAGTTTCGTGATGAGTGGACTCTGGGTAGTCCTTATACCCGCTGTAAACAAGTTCCTTATAGCCATTGGAGTTGAGGTCATAAATCAAAGTAGGAGCGGCATCCAGACCCGTGCTGTATTGCCACATTAACTCATAGGAATCGGGTCCGTTGTTTTTATACATATAGAGCCTCCCCCCGCTGGTAGAAAACACCATCTCTTCCTTTCCATCTCCGTCAACATCACCCACTGAGATTCCACGATTATTGCCCTTTTGAGGGCGAACCCGCCATACTTTATGATAGGAATTATCGCCATTCATTTCAAAGACGGCAAATTCCAGGCTGTCATCAATGCCAATCCTTTTAGAGCCGACGATAAACTCCGGCTTTCCATCCCCATCCATATCCTTGGCCTGGGCAATCATATAAGCGTTGTCATAAACCATAGTGTCTCCAAGACCACCCGGAGTTCCCCATACTATGGCGTATGAATCAGCTCCCACCACTGTGTTTTCAACCACACGAATGCGCGGAATAGATGTGCTAGTCCCTACAAAATCCCTCTTTCCATCGCAATCAAAATCACCGCATAGCATCTTCCCGTTCATCCGGGCCGTATCCGTCCAGACCTCTTGATAGGAATTATCTCCGGTGCACTCAACGATATGAACCCGTCCCAAGTAGTTCCAGAGGAATTCCTTCTTGCCATCCTGGTCAAGATCGTTGCTGATGGTAATCCAATTGACTTCGTCGTAATCGGGATGGTCATACCCCCAGACTAAAGAGGTGGGAAAGGAATCAAGGGCAGGACTTTCAAAAATCCTCAGCCATTCATCATTGCCTGTGGAAGTGTCTGTCACTATCTCGGTGAGCCCATCTCCATCCAAGTCACCTATATCAAACTCGGAAATAAAATAGTTTCTTGTCCAGGTGGTATCATAAGAGTTATTCCCCTTATGTTCAATAATCAGCCCGTATTTCACGGTCCCTATTACTGCCCCGGTAGGTTGAAGCCACAACTCTTGATTCCCATCATGGTCGCTATCATACCCTCTTAGGGGGCATGAATACCAATTAATACCTATGTCATTCCAACCAGCTTTCTCAATAAAATTTATTGAGAAAGCGCTGAGAGGATAAAGGAGCGAAAGGAGCGTCACTAAAAGAATGATATTTCTTCTCATCTTTTCCACCTCCTTTAACAAGGCGGGGATGGGGGAAATAATTTCCCCCATCCCTCAATCCTCTGTGTTTATTTGAGAAGTATCATCCTCTTGGTCTGGTACGAAGGACCTGCATTCAGCCGGTAGAAATAGACGCCATTAGCCACCTCTTTACCATTGTCATCCCTGCCGTCCCACTTTACGCTGTGCTCTCCCGCCCCCTGAACCCTGTCCGCTAATGTTTTCACCAACCGTCCGCTTATGTTGTAAATCTTCAGGCTGACCTGGCCTGGTGTTGCCAATTGATAATTGATGGTTGTTAATTGCTTAAACGGATTGGGTGAGTTCTGCAGGCTGAGGTCTGCGGCTACAGGGCTTGTGGTTAAAGCACTGATTAGCTGGGCGCCGCCGCCTGTCTCTTCGTCTCTCTCAAACTCATAGAGACCAAGATGGGCAATAGCGGCAAAATCCCCTTTAATCCGCTTCACCCTGAGGATGACTTCCTTGTCGTCCTTGTAAGAGGCGGCCGGCAGCCAGATTTTTACCGTCTCCGGCACGCCGGGTTTGAACTTGATCAGCCGCTCGGCCGTGTTGTCAATGTATGCCCTCTGCTGCCATTCGCCGGCGCCCGGCTCGTTCTGATAGGCGACCAAAACCAACTGAATCTTCTTCAGCGGATTCAAGTAGGGAAGCCTGTAGACCAACTCGGTGTAACTGTAGTCTATGGAAATCGGGCTGTAAGTTTTAGAGCCGTCCCTGGAGAGAGTAAATGGGCTGGCCTTGGCGCCACCCACCTCGGGTTCATAAGCAGGCGCCGCCGCCCCGGTAAACTCAAATCGTCTGAATTTGACCTCGCAGGCCGGACCATTCCCTTCGGTCCAGAGGATGCCAAGGTAACCATTGCCGCCGGCATTCCAATAGACCGTATGCGCATATCGGGAATTAACAGTGGGACTTTCCGAAACATTTACTGCTGGATTATCTTCCCAGAGTCTCTTGCGATAGAAGACCTCCCAGTAATCCGAGACAGAATCCTGATAAACACCGTATGTTCCGTAAGCGATGGTTGGAAATCTGGAATCTTCGCTGTTTGAACGGCTCATTCCCTCTGTGCCATACCACTCCTTTTTTGCGGGATTAGCTATGTCTCTCGGCCTGCCCCGGGTTTCATAATAGCCGGGATAGACAGGATTATCCATTGCCCAGGCTACCCAAACCTCTGTTCCGGCAAACTCGGCAAATGGAGTCTCGCAGTTCTCTCCATACTCTCTCGCCGAAACATTGTCCTTGTGGTCTGCCCAGCCGTCGGGGCCGCGATAGCAGTAAGAGATGTCGCCTGCGCCATTCCGGTAAACGAGATGCAGGGTGTCATAGGTGTCTATGGCTAGGGATGGTGAGCGGAAGTCGCCTTCATCTCCCCCGTCGCCAATTGTTTCTTTCTCTATCGTCATTGTGGCCGGGTCATCGGCTACATTGAAATAACCGTGGCTAATGCCAGAGATCGTATATCCGTTGATAGGTATCGAAGAGCGATCGCACCAAGCCCAGACATAGTGAGCAATCCCGGCGCTGGTTACCGTCAAAGTCGGCGCCCCCCACCCACTGCCTGCATTGCCTATGGAGGCAATCTCTACGGGAGAAGTCCAGTCGGGCTCGGCCCCAGGCACATTTTTGGAATACTTTATTGACTGACCCTCCAACCACAAGATAATCGGATAATTGGTCGCAGGATTCACCGCTATCACCGGCAAATAACCATGACCTATAGCACTCATTCTCAGATACCAATCGGTGCCGTTATTGTTGCTAAAGGCGTATCTGATGCTATCATTCACATCTACATAGGTCAGGTAGAGATAACTGCCCGACCCTTTTACTAATTTCCTGCCCCAGTTTCCGGCAGTGGCATATTCCGAGACGCCGGCGAATGAACCAAGCGCCGAAACCTCGGTATAGCCTGCCGGGGCCGCCGCAAAAATGGGAGCGGTAATCAAGACCAGCCCCGCTAATATTAAGATCTCCCTTTTCATTTTCTTTCCCTCCTTTTGGTTGACTGCTTTGTTTGCTTGTTTTCTTTGAGGTTCCAGAAAATTATCGCGACATCGTCATCTTTTTCATCATACGGTTATCTAATCAGCGCAGAACTGTGATCTTTTTAGTTGCCTGGAACTCCCCGGAGACTAACCGGTACAGATATATCCCGTTGCTGACCTTGTTGCCCCGGTAAGCAATCTTGCCACGACCCATTGCCACGACCTTCAGGTCGTGGCAAGCAATCTAATGAAACCCGAGGGGCTTTAGCCCCAGAGAGGAAATGAAAGAATGAGCCAAAATATAGATGCCACTTTGCCACGGCCTGAATAGATTTTTTATATTTTGGTGTTCATTCCGCCTCCCTCCTACGTCCGCCTTGGCGGACTTCCGCCTACGCCCTTCGGGCTGCTGCGGACAGGTCGGCGGACAAGCAGGCGGTTTGTTAAAAATTTACCGCAATACTTGTGCTGAGCGATGCACTGAGTTATGTCAAAGTGTTTATCTAAGCATCATCATCTTCTCGGTGGCCTGGAACTCGCCCGAGATCAGCCGGTACAGATATATCCCGTTGCTGACCTTGTTGCCCTGCTCGTCCTTCCCGTCCCATTTAACTTCATAACTTCCCACCTTCTTATCTTCGTTGACCAGTGTCTTCACCAGCCTGCCGGTTACATCGTAAACCTTCAAACCAACATAGCCGTTAGCTGTAAGCTGATAGCTTATAGTAGTGCTCTGCCCGAACGGATTCGGCATATTCTGCCGTAATCCGAACGCCGTTATCCGTTCCCCGGCGGTTGCACTTACGGGACCATGGGTGGTTACATTTCCGGAAAGGTCAACTTCATCAAGTTTGTAAGAATTAAATCCGACGGCGCATTCATCGTCGTAATAATATATTCCGGGTTCGTTAGTTGTCCCATCGCCCGGAAGTTCCGCAATGACTTTATAGTCTAATGTGTCGTTATTTAATCCTCTCTTGACTCTCCATAAATAACTGTTCCATGCGCTTTGGGTTTGCCATTCAAGCCGGACAATGGCGCCCGCAATTACCGAGGCCGTAAAAGAAACAAATTGCAAGGACAGGGGCGCCCCGGTATAGGTAGCGCTGGCCGGCCCGATAAAATAACTCGTGTCATTCAACGCCTTGGCCTGGACTTTGTAGTAGTAGGTGGTGCCGCTGGTAACGTTGCTGTCGTTGAACGAGTAGGAAAGCAGTAAAGTATCAAGTTTTACAGTATCGTTGGTCTGGTAAATCACGGAATAATTGCTGTCCGCAAACAGGGAACGCCAAACATTAAACCCAAAATTGGCAAACTGCCTTTTCGTGATCCATTGCACCTGTATGCAACTATCTTTGGAAGCGGCAGTTAAGCTATCCCAGGTTACCTCCCCCACAATCTCCAAGATATGGGTCTCGTTATGAGTGGACTCTGGGTAGTCCTTATACCCGCTGTAAACAAGTTCCTTATAGCCATTGGAGTTGAGGTCATAAACTAACATGCGGCAAAAGCCCAATCCAGTATTGGTTTTCTGCCAGATTAACTGGTAGGAATCGGGACCGATGTTCCTGTAGATGTAGATTTTACCAGAAAAAGAAAAAACCATCTCCTCTATTCCGTCGCCGTCGACATCACCAACGCTTATGGTATGAGTTAATATTGTTCCAAAGCAAGGAAAAAGCGCTTGCCACACCTGGTGATAGGAGTTATCTCCATCGGTCTCAAACACGGCAAACTCAAGAGTATCATCACCTTCCACCCGTTGCGAGCCCACAATGAACTCCGGCTTACCATCCCCATCCATATCGTGGGCCTGGGCATTCCGGAAGGGATTGCAGTGAACGAGGTCGAAATTGGTCCAAGCTTTGGCGTAGGAATCTACTCCGACTGTTGTATTTTCCCATACATCAATCCTTCCATCCGAGATCGGTCCGCCATGTCCGGTGGTCAGAAAATCCTTCTTCCCATCACAGTCAAAATCGCCGCACTGAATTTCTCCCTTATAACGGCTGGTGTCTGTCCAGACCTCTTGATAAGAATTGTCCCCTGTGCATTCAAAGATATGAATCGGCTTCAGGTAATGCCAGATGAATTCCTTCTTACCGTCCTGGTCAAGGTCATTGGTGATGGTAAGGTAATTGTTTTCGTCATAATCGGGATGGTTAAACTCCCAGACTAAAGAGGTGGGAAAGGAATCAAGGGCAGGACTTTCGTGGATTTTTATCGATTCATCCGAACCTATTACACTTTCCGCTACCACATCAGTGAAGCCATCGCCATCCAAATCTCCTATATCAAAGTTGTAAATGAAATAATTTCCCGTGCGGGTGGTATCGTAGCAGTTATTCCCCTTATGCTCAAAAATCAGCCCGCTTCCTAACTTTGGATCAAGCCACAACTCCTGATTCCCATCATGGTCACTATCATATCCGCGCAATATCGCGTTAGTATTATTAATACCTACGCCGACATAACTTGCTACTGGGGTGAAAGTGATAGCCGGGAGAACACCAACAACCGTAAGGGAGAAAATAATGAAGATGACAATCCTTTGGGCCACGCTCCGCATTGTTCTCACCTCCCTTAATGGGGAGAAGACGATATTGTCTTCTCCCCTTTTTGGAAGCATAGCCCTATCTGATAAGCATCATTTTTCTTGTCGAAGCAAAGTTGGATATATTTAGCCGGGAAAAGTAAATGCCATTAGCGACTTCTTTCCCGCTTTCGTCTTTTGCATCCCAGGCTACAGTATGTGCTCCAGCCGATTGCTCTCCCTCTACCAGAGTTCTAACCAGCCTTCCGGTTACATCGTAAACCTTCAAACCAACATAGCCGTTAGCTGTAAGCTGATAGCTTATAGTAGTGCTCTGCCCGAACGGATTGGGATTGGCCTGATACAGCAGGTAGGCCGTCGGAACATCCCCGCCAAAGGTTACGCTCATCGGCCCGTAATAGGTCTTTCCCCCGTTTAGGTCAATCTCGGCCAGCCGGTAATAGTAAATGCCTTTTTCGGTGATGGTGTTATCGGTATAGCTGTAGTTTTGCGGCTGGGAGGTGGTTCCGCCCCCTTCAACCTCGCCAACTTTGACAAACCCCCGCTCCGCGTCGTCCGAGCGCTCTATCTCCCACCTCAGACAGTTCTGCTCGCTCTCGGTGCGCCAGGTAAGGTTTACGCCGTCGGAAGAGGCCATCAGGTTCATTTCGGCAAAGTGCACCGCCGTCGGATTTGAGCTGGCCCGGCCGATCTGGACCGGAAAACCGATGGATTTTGTTCCTTCTTCCGTAGAAGTAATTACTAAGTCAAAATCTATCCATTCCCCTTCCAGCGCCGCATCATTGGCTATGGTAAAAATAAGCGAATCTTGGGCCACGGCCACCGTCGGGGCTTTGGCGCTTTTACTAGCGCCCGCTATATCGGCAAAGCTGGCGGTGCTATCGGTAATTGTTATGCCGCCCAAAATGTTTTTCTTCAGCCGAAGCTTTACCGAGACGCCCGTGGCGGTTTTCCCTCCGCTATTGCGCAGCGCCGGGTAAAAGCTGCAGGTCTCGGTGTCTGAATTAACGGCTTCATCGTAAAAAATGGAAATCCCATGGGCGCTATCGGTGGCCGCCCGAGTGCTGATGTGCGTTTCGGCGATGATTATTCCCTTCCCGGTGGAGTGCCAGGTGGCGTCCTTATCGTAGCCAATCTTAACCATCAAAGTATCGGCTGCTGCTCTTACGGCCGCAGACAGCGCCGTCTTTTGTTTTATGCGATTGGCAAAATCCCAGAGGTCGCATTGGTCGGCGTTATCATAGTCTTCGGTGGCGGTTCTGGCATCCTTTATCTCGGTCTTGCCTCTCCCGCCGGCTAAAATGAGCTCCCGGGCGAAATTGTCCAAAGCCTTGATGAACTCCATAAACCGGGTCTTCAAATGAACTGCCGAAAGGGTGTTGTAGTCGGTGGCCGTATACGCGTCTTTATAAGATCTAACGCAGGCTATCGCCAACCCGCTGTCGCTTACATTATTGTTCTTTTTAAGGGTGTCTAACCAGGTGTCGTAGCGATAGCCGTCGGCGCCGATGCTTTTTTCCGAACTCACCATAATGTGGGCATAATCCTTGGTGATAAACATAATCTCGGCCAGAGCCATCACGCAGGCGTCAAAACACACCACATCCAGGTCCTGTTTTAAGGAATCCTTGACGCCCATCAAGGCCTTCTCATACTCGGCCGGCGGTTCGGCATTGGCAAAGGTGATGGAAGAGGAGGTCTCGTCGTCGTTGCAGCAATCCTTGGGATCTTTGCCGTCCGGAATCCCGAAGCCGAAGACGCCGTTCGCCGTCCCGCCCGATTTGGTCATGGAATTCCCGTGATTCCATATATCAAGGCAATATTTTTGGGCGGGATAATTCTTGACCCCCCATCGGCCGAAATTGATTAAAACGGTGTCCACCCCCGTATCCAATTCTTTATTGGGGCTCCCGGCAGCCGCAAAGGTATCAATCTTTCCGGCCGTGATCCCGGATCTAAGCCAATAGTATCGCATATCCTCATGACCGTTCGCCTGAGTGTCATCATATCCATCCTCAGTGAAATCCTTCTTGCCATCCACTCCCACAATAAGATTGTAGTTGGCGTTCCCGCCAACTACTTCCATCTCATCGCAGTCAGGCTCGATATAGCCGTTCAGGTTGTTGTCGCCGGCTATGTAGGTCATTACGGTCCAGGTGTCCTGAGCGATAGCATTCGTTCCCCACAAGAAAAGCAGGGAAAGAACAAAACATAGAAGACCTAAATTCCGAAGCATTTGAGTACCC
>JACQXR010000019.1 GCA_016208585.1 candidate division TA06 bacterium
GTCTTCCAATCGTTTGATCTTCTTCATACCGGAAGTTTACCATATTTTTACCGGGGTTGCTATCAAAGAACTCGTTTACTGCCAACTACTTCAGCTCGCCACCAAGTTCGATTTTACCCACACTCATTGGAGAAGAGCCACTAAAATAATTACTTTGCCACCAAGACACACAAAAACACACGGTTTTAATATTTTAAGAATTCTTGATCTCATGATTCATGTCTGCCGTTAAATGTTCATGAAAACCGCCGTCATCATACCCGCCTATAACGCCGATGCCACACTGAAATTGCTTTTGGCCCGACTGCTGGAATTTGCGCCAAAGCATGATATAATTGTGATTGACGACGGTTCCAGCGATGGAACGCCTACGTGCCTAAACACACTACAGCGTTCAAGCACGGCGGAGGCCGCCAAATTGTCGGGGGTGGAGCTTATAATCCATCCACATAACAAGGGCAAGGGCGCGGCCTTAAAAAGCGGATTCAAACTGGCCCTACAGAAGGGCTACGAGGCTGTAATTACCATCGACGCCGACGGACAACACGACCCGAAGTACATTCCAGCCCTGGCGGATATTTTGGACACTGGACATTATGACATTGTGGTAGGTTCCCGCAGAAACGAGTTCAGTAGAATGTCGTTTGCCCGTTTTCTGAGTAACAGCATAACTACTACTGTTGTCTCGATTCTGGCCGGAACGAAGATAGCTGACAGCCAGTCCGGCTATCGCATCATCAGGTCAGCAGTTCTGAAAAGTGTGAAACTGAAGACCTCGCGCTACCAGATGGAATCAGAACTTCTGATCAAGGCTGCCCGGCAGGGGTTCAGGATTGGGTCTCTTGAAATAAAAAACATTCCCGGAAATACCAGCCATATAAGCCATCTCAAGGATACACTCAGATTTATCAGAATGGCCCTGCAAACCCTTTGGGCTTAATAAATAAACTTTAATTGAGAAATCCCCAGAGACTTTGCCTTTTAATGGGTGTGTCTCTGCGTCTCTGTGGCGAAAGTTCATGAACAAAAAACCGATCATCCTGATCACCAACGACGACGGCATCAACGCCGAGGGCATCAAGCGCCTGCGCCGGGCCCTGGACAAGCTGGGCGCCACCTATGTCTTCGCCCCCATGTCCGAGAAGAGCGGGGCCAGCCATTCCTTTTCCCTGCGCAAACCGCTGGAAGTGGAATGGCGCGACCGCCGCACCGCCGCAGTGGACGGAACGCCCACCGACTGCGTGATGCTGGCGGTGCGGGGCCTTTTAAAAGTAAAACCCAACCTGGTGGTCTCGGGCATCAACCACGGGCCAAATCTGGGCGACGACGTCACCTATTCCGGCACGGTGGCCGGGGCCATGGAGGGCACCCTGCTGGACATCCCGTCCATCGCGGTCTCCTGCGTCTCCTGGAGCAAATGCGATCTCCGGGCTGCGGCCTTTTATGCCCGCCGGGTGGCGGAGGTGGTCCTCAAAAAAGGTTTGTCCAAGAACACTTTGCTGAATGTCAACGTCCCCAGCCTGCCGCTGGCCAAGATCAAAGGACTAAAAGTGACCCGGCTGGGCAAGAGGATTTACCGCGACCTGATCGTGGAACACAAGCGCCCCGGGGGAAAGAAATATTTCATGATCGACGGGCTGGACCCGGACTGGAAAAAAGAACCGGGCACCGATTTTGAGGCCATCGAACAGCAGATGGTCTCCGTTACTCCGTTTCATCTGGACTGGACCAACCACGGCGAGCTTTCCCGGCTGAAGAAGTGGGAGAAACTGTTCAAATGAACTACGAACAGTCCCGCCAAAAAATGGTGGAGATCCAGATGGCCGGGCGGGGCATCAATGACCCCCGGGTGATCGCCGCCTTGAAAAAGGTCCCCCGCCACCTGTTCGTGGAACATGCCCTGCAGGCCCGGGCCTACGACGACAACGCCCTGCCCATCGGCGAAGGGCAGACCATCTCCCAGCCCTACATCGTGGCCCTGATGAGCCAGGCCCTGGAGCTGAAGGGGGCCGAGAAGGTGCTGGAGTTGGGAACGGGATCCGGCTACCAGGCGGCGGTACTGGCCGAGCTGACCTTTCAGGTGTTCACCATCGAGCGGATAGACAAGATCGCCCGCAAGGCCCGCAAGGTGATCGACGAGATGAAGTATCACAACATCGCCATAACCACCGGCGACGGCACCCTGGGCTGGCCAAAATTCGCGCCTTACGACCGGATCCTAGTCACGGCCGGGGCCCCGGATATCCCCAAGGCCTGCTGGGAACAGCTGGCCGAAGGCGGGCGGATGGTGATCCCGGTGGGGGACATGAATATCCAAAAGCTCCTGTTGATAGACAAGGTCAACGGCCAGGAAACGAGAAAAGAACTGTGCGGCTGCATGTTCGTGCCCTTGGTGGGAAAATACGGGTGGCAGGCCAATGGCCAGTAAACCGAGAATCGGCGTCATCGGGGTCTCGCAGTGCGGCAAGGCCTTGGGCGAAATGGCGCACCAGACCGGGAAACTGATAGCCCAAGGCGGCGGCGTTCTGGTCTGCGGGGGCATGGGCGGAGTGATGGAAGCGGCCTGCCGGGGCGCCTCCGAGGCCGGCGGTCTCACGGTTGGCATACTTCCCGGGTCCACGGCCCGCGACGCCAACCGTTTCGTGGACGTCCCCATAATCACCGGGATGGGTTACACCCGGAACTCGCTGGTGGTGCAGTCTTCGCAGGTCATCATCGCCATCGGCGGCCGGTACGGCACGCTTTCGGAAATCGCCTTTGCCATCCAGTACCAGATCCCGTTGATCGGCTTAAATACCTGGAAGATCCGGGCGGCCATCAAGCATGTCAAGACCCCGGAGGAAGCGGTGAAGCTGGCGTTTAGGATGGTGGGGCAGTGAAAAATAGGGGAACCGAACGGGACGCAGATTTGCGCGGATACTCGCAGATTGGATTTAATAATTTGTTCTAATGACATTTAAACTTACACCAGGTTGTGCTCGATAATGAACAAAAAAGTGATATTCCATATCTCCGGCAGGGTGCAGGGCGTAGGCTACCGGTATTTTGTGCTCCACCGGGCCCAAAGCCTGGAACTTGCCGGATATGTCCGCAACCTAAGGGACGGCCGGGTGGAGGTGGTGGCCGAAGGCGACGAGCAGGACCTTAAAACGCTTATAGACGAATTGCAACAGGGTCCGTCTGGAGCGGTGGTTAGCCAAGTTAAAACGAAATGGCAAGAATCCAACCGGGATTTTACCGCCTTTGAAGTCAAATTTTAATATTGTCTAACATCTTGGTAAAACTACTGTTGTCGTATTTATTTTAAGTAGGGGTTAAACTATTTTAAGCTTTTCAGTGGTCTAATATTAACCTGAATCCGTGAGTTCGTTATGTGTAAAATAACTGAAGAACCGCGTTTTTACTAGCTGTAGCAAAAGAAATACAATAAATTATTCATCACCTGCAAGGTGAGCGTAATAAAGTCGCATTTGTTTCTGTAAATGTAGAAATGACAGTGCTTTTGAAAGAATGCCCTTATTTGAACTCACGGATTCAGGATTAATTGTAAACAGGAGTCCTCAAAATGGCCGTTAACCTTAAAAAACACATCCGGGAGGTGCCGGATTTTCCCAAGCCGGGGATCAATTTCAAGGACATCACCACTTTGCTGCGCGACAAAAAGGCTTTCAAGGACGCGGTGGACCAGCTTTATCTTCAGGCCAAAAAACTCAAGATCGACGCCATCGCGGTGATAGAATCCCGGGGCTTTCCTTTCGGTTCGGCCCTGGCCTACAAAATGGGAGTCGGGGTGATCCTGGTTCGCAAGCCCAATAAACTGCCGGCCAAGACCGTCAAGCAGACCTACGCGCTGGAATACGGCGCCGACTCGCTGGAGATACATGCCGATGCGGTCAAAAAAGGCCAGAAAGTGCTGATAGTGGACGATCTTTTGGCCACCGGGGGAACAGCGCTGGCCGTGGCCAAATTAGTGGAGAAGCTGGGCGGTCAGGTGGCGGGCCTGGCGTTTGTGGTGGAGCTGGACTTTTTAAAGGGCAAGGACAAACTCAAAAAGTATAAAGTAATCTCGCTGGTTCATTACGATGCCGAATGACAAAGTCAAAATATCAGTTTTTATTTTGTTACTGGGCCTGTTGTTCCTTCCGGCCAGGGCCTTCGCTCAAAGCCCGGATAAGGAAGCTATAGATTCGCTGGCCGCGTACTATCAGGAATACTTCATGCAGCTGATGGAGGAGTGGCGGATGGAGAAGATGGTGGAGTTCGCCCGGCAGTGGAACGTCAACATGGCGGGAGGGTGGGAGCTCGGCCTGAACCGGGCCTTTTGGGAGGAGCGCTTTTCCCTGAGCCTGTCGCTGGGGCTTTCCACGGCCCGGCAGTCCCAGGTGTTGATCATGGAATATCGGATCAATCCAAGCCTGCTGTTAAAAGGGGAAGTATCCCGCCAGCTGTTCAAAAGCGACGCCTGGCTGGACCTAATATTCAAGGCAGAATATTAAGCAGGGTACCAACCACTGAAGCACGGAATGACCGAAAACACTGGAATTTTAATTATCCCAGAACAACACTTTGTCTATGGTGCTTTAAACCAACTACAAGTCATTGATACAATTATCCTAAATCAAAAATAAATCTTTTCGGTTACTAATTTCTGCTATATTTGTATCCCCATAACAACGTGATCCATTGCATTTTCGTTATTCCTTATTTCCGTGATTCCGTGGTAAAGCCACTGGTTTCCTTAAATCTCATTCCTAATTGTCAGGATTACTGTAATGAAGCATTTTAAACTAACCCTTTGGTCCCTGGCGGTTCTGCTAATTTTCACTCCCTCCGTGATGCAGGCTCAGGACGGCTATTTCGGCAAGAACAAGGTAAACTACAAGAATTTCAAGTGGCAAAAGATAGCCACCAAGAATTTTGACATTTACTTTTACCAGGGACAGAACACTTTGGCCGCCATCGCCGATCAGATCGCCGAAACGGCAGGCCAAAAGCTCTCCAGCGATTTCTCCCACAAACTCAACGGCAGGATCCCGGTGCTGGTCTATTCTTCCCACAACGATTTCGAGCAGACCAACATCACTCAGGAAATATTGGAGGAGTCAGTGGGGGGTTTTACCACCCAGTTCAAGAATCGGGTGGTGGTGCCGTATACCGGTTCCTACGCGGATTTTGAGCATGTGCTGACCCACGAGCTGGTCCATGCCTACATGTTTGACCTGTTTTTCGGTGGGGGGATGGAATCGGTGCTTTCCGGCCAGAACTTCAATCAGGTGCCGCTGTGGTTCATCGAGGGCCTGGCCGAATACGAATCGCGGGGCTGGGACCCGGAATCCGAGATGATCCTGAAAGACCTGGCCATCAACCAGCGGCTGATTCCCATCAATGAACTGGATAACTACGGCGGCAGCTACCTGGTTTACAAAGAGGGCCAGGCGGTACTGAGATATATCGCCGGACATTACGGCCAGGTCAAGGTGGGCGAGCTGCTGCATCTGGTGCGGGCCAACCGCAATGTGGACAAGGCCTGCCGGATGGCACTGGGCCAGGGAGTGGAAAAACTTTCCGAGGATTGGATAAAATCGGTCAAAAAAGAATACTGGCCGTACTTGGCCTCAAAAAAGGAAGCGTCCGACATCGGGAAACAACTGACCGAACACGACAAGAACGAATCCTACTTCAACCTCAGCCCGGTCCTGTCCCCCCGGGGCGATAAGATCGCCTACATCTCCGATCAGGGTGGCTATTCCGGGATCTACATTATATCCAGCATCGACGGCCGCCGGATCAGCCACCTGGTCAAGGGCGAAAAGAACTCGCTGTTCGAAGCCATGCACCTGGCCTGGTTCCGGGGCGGGCTGTCCTGGTCGCCGGAAGGGAACCGGCTGGTGTTTGCCGCCAAATCCACCACCGGCGACAGGCTCTATATAGTCGCCGCCAATAACGGGAAACTGATAAAAAAATACAAATTCGATCTGGATGGCATCTATTATCCCTCCTGGTCGCCCACCGACGAGAGGATAGTATTTAGCGGGCTCAAGAACGGGCACGCCGACCTTTATCTGCTTAACAATTTCAACGGCCAGATCAGCAGGATCACCAACGATATCTATGATGACCGGGAGCCTGCCTGGGCCCCTGACGGATCGGCCCTGGTCTTTGCCTCGGATCGCCCGCTCCCGGGTGATGCCGCCACCGTCGCCGACAGCCTGCTCTTTGGGCGCTACCGGCTGTTCACCATAAACCCCGCCGGCGAATCCCTGGCCTGTTACACACCTGATGAGCTTTATGCCATCAGCCCCAGTTGGGGAAAGTCAGGCATGATATATAATTCATACCAGCAGGGAGTGGCCAATATACTCTATCGGGCTGGCCCCGACAGCGCATCGGTCCCCTTGACCGACGTTTTGACCGGATGCCTGCAGCCCCGCTGGTCGGTTGAGGGCGATAAGATAGTTTTTATCGGATATCACCAGACCGGATGGAACATCTACGCCATAAAAAATCCCTTGGAAAAAATCCCGACCAAGAAGGCAGCCGCTTCTGATTCCATAAAAACTGGCGACGACCTGTGGCAGTATCCCAAAACCTTCGGTCTGGCGTCAAGCGACACCTTGGTTAATCCGGAAATCGCCCGATCCAAATTCTCCCTGGATATGGCCCGGGGCACCGTGGGCTACAATACACTGAGCGGGCTGGGGGGGCAGGCCCAGATTCTGGTCACCGATATACTCGGCAGCCATTTATTTTACTGGCAGTCCGATCTGATGGTCAATTTCGAATATTCCGATTACCAGCTGACCTATTATTATCTGCCCCGGCGTTTTGATTACGGCATCAGCTATTATCAGTATCATAATTATTATCTGGCCCCCAACGATGATATCGTGATTGAAAAAGTAAACGGTGTCCAGGGAATAGTGTCCTACCCTTTGAACCGTTATCAGCGCTTCGATTTGATGGCCAGCTGGAACCATTATAAGCAGGCCTATTATTACTATTCCTATCCCGAGGCCAGCATGGATGTGGTGGTGCCGGGCCTAAGTTTTGTCAATGACAATACCCTCTGGGGCTACATGGGACCCATCAGCGGGCAGAGGACCATGTTGGTGGCGGAGAGCAGCCAGAAAGCCTTAGGCAGCGACCTAAGCTTCAATACCGGATATGCCGACATCCGAAATTACTGGAGGATCTCCCGGCGCTACCAGATCGCTCTCAGACTGCTGGGCGGGATTTCCCACGGTCCGGACGCCCAGCGGTTCTATCTGGGCGGGCCCAATACCCTGCACGGCTATAATTACGACCGGTTCTACGGCACCAAAACAGCCCTGGCCAATCTTGAGATGCGCTTTCCGTTAATCGACCGGCTGGAGATGGCATTTCCTCCGCTGGCATTCTGTGGGATCCGGGGCGCTTTTTTCTTTGACATCGGCGGAGCCTGGGACAATACCGGTTCCTTTAAACCATTGGAAAAGAATGACCGGGCACTGATCAAGCTGGAAGACCTTAAGGCCGCCATCGGGACCGGGGGCCGGATTAACCTGTATCCCTTCCTGATCCGGGTGGACGTGGCCTGGCCCACAGACCTTTCTTCCATCGGAAAAAACCCGGCGGTCTCATTTACCCTGGGCAGCGAGTTCTGATCAAGATGCTTAAGATCATTGCCGGAGAATACCGGGGCCGGATTTTGAAAACCCCGGCGGGGAAACAGGTCCGGCCGTCCAGCGGCCTCTTAAGGGGCGTGATATTCAACGTATTGGGCGATATGGTGGCCGGCAAAAAAGTGCTGGATATTTATGCCGGCAGCGGGGTTTTGGGAATAGAAGCTTTGTCCCGGGGGGCGGCCGAAGTTACCTTGGTGGAGGCCGATCATAAAACGTCCGATCTCATTAGTCAGAACATGGAAATGCTAAAGATCCAAAAAAGGGCGAAGGTAATCCGCCATGACGCCCTGGATTTCATCTCTTCTTCCGGCGGGCAATTTGACATCGTGTTGGCCGATCCGCCTTATCAAGCCAACATTTCCTTGCAGATACTGGATCTGGCCTGGAAGCATGGCCTGCTTGCTCCCGATGGGATCTTAGTGCTACAGCATCACCGGGCCGAAAGTATTGTATCCGAAGCTCAGGGACTGGTTTTGTGGAAATGCAAGAAACATGGCAAGAGCAGCGTGGAGTTCTATACAGTGAACAATGAACAGTGAACAATGAACAGTGAACAATGAACAATGAACAGTGAACAGTGAACAATGAACAATGAACAGTGAACAATGAACAATGAACAGTGAACAATGAACAGGGAACAATCAACGGATACTGTCTACTGAATAGTGGATACCTAATAATAGTTTCATATCCCAATACTTTTTTGGAGGGCAGCCAGTGCTAAAGACCGCCATCTATCCCGGCACATTTGATCCGGTCACCAACGGGCATATCGACCTGATGGAGCGGGCCCTGAAGATATTCGACCGGCTGATAGTGGCCGTGGCCGTGAACGACCGCAAGACTCTGCTGTTCACTTTGGAAGAAAGGGTGGAGCTGCTGAAAAAATGCGCTCCCCGGTCGGCCAAACTTAATATCACCAGTTTCGACGGCTTGTTAGTGGATTTCGCCCGGAGCCAGAAGGCCACCGCCCTGGTGCGGGGTTTGCGGGCGGTGTCGGATTTCGAATACGAGTTCCAGATGGCTTTAATGAACCGCAAACTTGACAAGAACATCGAAACCATTTACCTGATGCCCTCGGAACAGTATACCTGTCTCAATTCCGGACTGGTCAAGGAGGTGGCCAGGATGGGCGGGAGGCTGGACGGTCTGTTGCCGGCCCTGGTGTCCAAGATGCTTAAACGAAAATATCAGAACTTAAAAGAACGAAAATTAATTTAATGCCCATAGTCGATCTGGCGGAAATCAAGATTGCGGCCGGCAACGGGGGAAACGGAGCCGTAAGCTTTTACCGCGAAAAATACATACCCAAGGGCGGACCCGACGGCGGCGACGGGGGGCGGGGCGGTTCGGTGGTATTCACGGTGGATCCAAATCTGGTGACCCTGCGCGATTTCCGTTACCGCCATTTCTTTAAGGCCGGGCATGGCCAGAACGGAATGTACCGGAAAATGTCCGGCAAAGCCGGACCGGACTGCGTGATCCCGGTTCCTCCCGGCACCTTGATCTACGACGCCGAAAGCGGGGAACAGCTGGCCGACCTAATAATTCCACATTCCTCGGTGACTGCGGCCAGTGGCGGCAAAGGCGGCAAGGGCAATTTTCATTTTGCCACTTCCACCAACCAGACGCCCCGGGTGGCCGAGAAGGGCGAGATCGGAGAGACCCGGTCCCTGCGCCTGGAGCTTAAGATGCTGGCCGACGTGGGGCTGGTGGGCTTTCCCAACGCCGGAAAGTCAACCCTGCTGTCAAAGCTGACCCAGGCCCATCCCAAGATCGCCGATTATCCCTTCACCACCCTGCTGCCCAACCTGGGCGCCATGCATCTGGACGAGCACTCCGCCTGCACCATTGCCGACCTGCCGGGCCTGATAGAAGGAGCCCATCAGGGCAAGGGGCTGGGCACCCAGTTCCTGCGGCACATCGAGCGGACCCAGGTGCTGGTGTTCGTAATCGACTCTTCCGCCGAAAATGCAAAGCAGGAACTGAAGGTGCTGAAGAACGAGATGATATCCTATAACCCGGGCCTAACCCGTAAACCCCAATTGGTGGTGTACAATAAGATCGACCTGTTGAAGAAAAAACCCAAAGATGCGGGCGTATATGTGTCGGCCTTGAACGGGGATGGTTTGGATGAATTGCGGAGGAAGATAGCCAGCCTGTATCTCAAGGCAAAAAAGAAAAATGAACGATCCCAGGATTACCGAAGCGGTGGAGCTGTTAAAATCCCGCGAGCTTAAAAAACGAATGGCGGCATTGGACCTGGCCCAGAAACTGGAGGGACGCGAGGCCCTGGCCTTGTTGCTGAAAGCTCTGCACGATCAAAGCTGGACCTTAAGGGATTATGCCATTCCCAAGATCATTTCCAAGGGGCCCCAGGCCATCGCTCCAATCCTGAGGCACCTGATCTCAGGCGTCTGGTTTACCCGGGCGGCTTTGGCCCAGGCGCTTCAGACAACCGGCGATCACCGGGCGGCGGTCCCCCTATTCCTTCTTCTGGATGACAGTAATAAAAGCGTGGCGGGGGAGGCCCAAAAAGCATTAAAGGCCATAATGGCCAGAGCCGATCCCGAAAAACTGGCTGACCAGGCGGTGAATCTGGCAATATCCCGGCGGGAGGAATTTCTCAGATATCTGAGAAAAGAATACCATAACCAGCCACAAAAACTTTCCCGGATACAGGACCCGCCGCCTTTGAATTCCGATGGCGCAGAAGATGATCCCAAGATAGATCCCGGCGCCAGCCTGCAGCAATTGCGCCAAGCCGTCAAAACCGCCCTTAAGCAAAGCAGTGATGTTGTTGAATATGATGAATTCTGATGAATTGTGGTGGTGGCTTAAGCTCAAAGGCGTCCCCGGAGTGGGGCCGATCCGGTACCGTCTGCTTTTAAATGAATTCGGCAGCCCCCGTAATGCATTTGCCCTGAGCCAAAAGGAATTATGCCGGGCCGAAGGGGTTGATGAAGTGACCGCCTCAGCCATTATCCGTTCCAAAAATGACAACAGTTTTGCCGACTCCCAGTTGGAACTGGCTAAAAAGCATGGGGCAAGCGTCATCACCGCCAACGACCCTGAATTCCCGGAAAACCTGAATAATTTCAGCGATGCCCCAACCCTGCTGTACGTTAGGGGCAGTTTTCAGCCGCAGGACCGGAAAGCAGTGGCCATAGTGGGTTCGCGCGATCCCAGCCCTTACGGCCGCAACGTGGCCGGCAATCTGGCGCTGGAACTGGGAAAGGCCGGCCTGACCATCGTTAGTGGGATGGCTAGGGGCATAGACACTTCGGCCCACCTGGGGGCCCTGGCCGCTCCGGCCCGCACCATCGCGGTGCTGGGCTGCGGAGTGGACATAGCCTATCCTTTTGAGAATGTCAAACTTCGCGACCGGATCGCAGCCCAGGGCGCGGTGATCTCCGAATATCCTTTAGGCACTGAGCCTCTGGCCGGGCATTTTCCCAGCCGCAACCGGATCATCACCGGGCTTTCTCTGGGATTGGTGGCGGTGGAAGCCCGCGCCGACAGCGGGGTTTTTTCCAGCGTGCGCTGGGCGGCCGACCAGGGCCGGGACGTGTTTGCGGTGCCGGGCCCGGTCAATTCGGCCACCAGCCAGGGCACCAACCAGCTGATAAAGCAGGGGGCAAAACTGGTCAGCAGTGCCCGGGATATTCTGGAAGAACTGAACCTGGAACAAAAAATATCAAAAAAGGTCCAGGAACTGAAGAAAACTCCAACTGCTCCAGCCCCAAAACTGGACGAGGCCGAGGAGAACCTTTATAATACCCTGACTCCCGAACCCCTGCACATAGACAGCCTGGCCGATATCGCCAATCTAAAAAGCCCGGAGCTTATAAAAGCGCTTTTATCTTTGGAACTGAAGGGCCTGGTAAAGCAACTGCCGGGCAAGATGTTCATCAGAACTTAATATTTTCCCCCGACTGAAATTAAGCAAAATATAAGCAAAAAATACATACGCAAAAAATACACTTGACAAAAGGAGTGATATTATGGTATATTTATAAACATGCCGCGCATAAAAGTTTTATACTTTTGGCTGGCTTGCATATTTAACAATAATAATAAGGCCTTTGCCCACAGTTTGGCAACTATGGGCGGGGGCTTTTTGCGTTTGGGCTTATTCTGGTAAAATGTATGGCGCCGGATAATAATTAAGAAAGTAATTACGGCGATGGTCTACGATGGTCTATGCGCGATAGCTTGGACAAATGGACGCTACCTGACCGTTTGGACGGAGATACGTCCAATGCCGAAGGGTTTCCTTCAATTTGTTATGACTGTTCATTTAATAAGGTACATGCTTCTTGGTCACATTTAGGCTGGATTGAATACAGCTATGATACTATTAATGTATCTGGAATCCAAAATGAAATAGCACCGACTATAATAACAAGCCCGCCGTTATTGATTATATAAATCAGTCCATAATAGTATAGACCTTAGTTTGGATATGGTATAATTGCGGTCATGAAGAAGAGGGCAGATAGCCGCAAATTGAGCCATGAGGTTCTGACGGAGCTGTGAAAGCGCGCCGTTGCCCAGGTGCAGTAAGGGGAGAACCCGGAAGCCGTAATTAGAGTCATGGGATTCTGCCGGGCTTGCATTTATAACTGGTTGGCGATGTATCGGGCCGGGGGCTTTCGATGCGCTGGGTGCCCGGAAGCGCGGAGGTCTGCCGCCGCAAGTTGTCGGGAAAAGCCATCGCATGGGTGTCCCAAGCGGTGACCGGAGGCGACCCGCGACAGTATAAGTTTCCGTTTGCCCTGTGGACGCGAGAAGCGGTGGCGGTTCTGATCCATCGTCGCTACGGGGTGAAGTTGAGCCGCAATTTGGTGGGACGGTTGTTGGCTCAGATGGGCATCACGCCCCAGAAGCCGCTGGGGCGAGCCTATCAGCAGGATCCTGTCCGGGTGCGGAAGTGGCTTGAAGAAGCGTATCCGGCCATTGAGCGAGAGGCTAAGTAAGATCAAGGCCGTCATCTGGTTCGGAGACCAAGCCGGCCTGCGAAGCGACTACCATGTGGGGACAACCTGGGGCCTCAAGGGGAAAACGCCGGTGGTCAAGAACACCGGGGCCAGGTATCGCCTGAACATGATCAGCGTGGTGAATCGGCTGGGCAAGATGCGCTTCATGATCGAAACCGGCCGCATGAATGCCGAGACGCTTTGCCAGTTCTTGGATCGGTTGATGGTGGGCAGCCAACGGCCGGTATTCCTGATTCTGGATGGCCATCCGATGCACAAGTCGGGGCGAGTGTCCGCCACGGTTCGGAGCTATCAGGGGCGGCTGCGACTGTTCACCTTGCCGCCATACAGCCTGGAGTTGAACCCGGACCAAGGCGTCTGGCGGGAGGTAAAGTCTCACCGGGTGGGACGGGCTGGCGTTTTCAGTTTGGATGACCTGAAATTGAAAGCTGTGGCGGCCTTGCGGCATTTGGCGAAACGCCCTGATAAAATCCGCGCCCTGTTTCACTCGGCAACCACCTCTTATGCTGCCTGATAGTGTCTATACTATTATGGACTGGCTAATAAAAATCTAAGTTAAAGGAGTTTTTATGAAAAAACTACTATTGGCATCATTGCTGGTATTCATCTCTGTCTTTGCCCTGGCCGGCGATAAGCCCCACGGCATCGTTAACCTTAAAACCGTTGACGTGATAATCGACGGTAAGGTTACCGAGGGCGAGTATCCAACCCACTTCACCGACTCCTACACCGGCATTGGGGTCAACTGGGTCTCGGACGGCAAGCTGCTGTACGTGGCACTGGAAAGCCCGCACCAAGGCTGGGCTGCCATTTCCTTCGGTGAACAGAAGATCCGGGGCAGTTCCATGATCATCGCCTACCACGATCCTTCGGGCCGCCGGGTGGACGAACACGTGGGCAGCTGGGTCTCCACCCACAAGGCCATCGAAAAACCAAAATTAGTGGACTTTAAGACCGCTAAGACCAACTCCGGGATGATAGTGGAATTCTCCATGCCTTTAAGCCTTTCCAACGGTCAGGCCATAGTCCCGGGACAGCCGATGCCCTTCATGCTGGCCTACCATAAGAGCAAGACCTCGTTCAAGGGCCGTCCCAGCCGCAAGTCGGCCGGGATGCTGATCCTGGGCAAACCGGAGCAGGAGGGGCAAGGCGAGCAGGCAGCCCCGGCCGATACCACGAAAAAGTAAAGAATGGTTACTGGAAATAAAACCCCGGACTTTGTTTGCAAAGTCCGGGGTTTTATTTGGGGAGAAGTGGTTACAATATCTTTAAAACGGCGCAAACCGGTTGGCTTCCCAGTAGGCGCTCTGCAAAAACTGCTGCTGCTTCACCAATGTCTCAAGGTGCTGTTCCTCCCAGCGGATCAGGGCATTGAAAAGGCGCTTGATCCTCAGCTCCTTGGCCTGGCGGCGGTAGGTCTTGTAGCTCTCGATGGAATTCTGCTCCAGCAAAATTCCGATGGAAATGGCCGACATCTCATAGTGCTTGTCGCCGACGCGTTCCCGGAACTCGGAACTGAAGATGGGGCTTTCCTGGGCCGGGTCCACCTTGGATTTTATCCGGGGCGGCTTCAGCTTTAAGCTTCCCTGTTTCTGGTGATCGGCGAACATGGCCTCCAGGGTCTTGTGGTGCCCCAGTTCGTCCTCGGCCAGTTGGCCGAACATCTGCCGGGCTTTGGGGTCCTCGGTGCGCTGGGCCGCAGTGGTATAGTGGTGATAACCGTCGTTCTCAAACTGCATGGCCTCCACCAGCGAGCGGGAAAAATCATCCATGACAATTTCTCCTTTTTTATCTTGATTGCTGTTTGTTATTCGTTCGATTCCAAGGTGAATTCCTGGATCCCAAACCAAAAGCCCAGGTCCTTGATGTGGTCCAGTTCGGCCTGGATCAGGTTGTAATGGGCTTCTTCCATTTCGGCCAGCCGGGCGTATATGGCCTGAGCGTTCTTATCCTCCGCCTTCTGGCCTTCGCGCTTGTAAAAGTTGACGGCCTTGCGCTCCATCTCCAGGGCCAGGTTCAGGGCCGAAAGATCGTCAGGGCTGCCCTGACCGGCCGGGGCCAGGTCTTTGGGCGAGGCCAAATGGGGGAGGATCTCCTCGATGTCCGACGGCTGGAATTTGGCTTTGACCCATTTCTGGCCAGCCATCAGGTTGTCCAGTTCTTTTTCCAGAATATTCAGATGTCCAAATTCATCCTGGCAGAGCCGCAGGAACATGTCCTTACCCGAAACATTCTTGGTCTGGCGGGCGAATTTGAAATATGTTTCCAGGGCGCTTTTTTCCGACTGGATGGCCTTCTGCAGGGCGTCCCGGCCGGCATCTGCCGGTTTGACTGGTTTGACAGGCTTGGTCTGCTTTTTCATAGAAGTATTCTCAGATATTATATGCTGGGGAACTTTGACAGGAGTGCCTTCGCTGAAGCTAGTGCCTCCGCTAAAGCTATGGCACACGCTTGCGTGCCAAAACAGCCACTATTAATAGCTACTACAGCGTGCAGGCACGTGGAGGCCCAATATAAAAGCGTAAGCGGATGGCACTTGAATAAGGTATACAGGTATGCCTAAGCGAATTTACAGGATTATTTTAAGACCATCTTGTAAAATCATGTTATTACTCGGAGCATATATTAGTGGACATTCCCGATTCTATCAATCCAATATTATTTGCGTATTTCGGGTATTTTGATGAAAAAAAGTCTACTATTGGTTCGGCTTACTTCGGCAAGCTCAGTACAAGTCACTCACCACAAGTATCCGCTCTGAGTAGTAATTCTGTCTATCCGGTAAAGGATGGAATATTTTTAATATTACCCCAAAATCCGGCCGTTTGCAAGCGGAGAGTCAATAAATATCCGCTTATTTCTTCTGTTCTTTGGACCAGCTGTCCTTTAATCCCACGGTGCGGTTGAAGACCAGTTTGTCTTTGGTGGAATTCCTTGAATCCACGCAAAAATACCCCTGGCGTAGGAACTGGTATTTTTCTCCGGGCTTAGCCTCCTTCAACCCCGGCTCCAGTTTGCAGTCCTTGAGCACGGTCAGCGAGTTGAGATTGACCGGGCTTTCAGGCGTAGGGGCGGGGTCGCTGAACAGCTGCTGGTACAAACGCACTTCGCCGGATACCGCATGGGCGGCGCTGACCCAGTGCAGGGTGCTTTTCACCTTGCGGCCGTCGGGGGAGTCGCCGCCCTTGGTCTGGGGGTCGTAGCTGCAGCGCAGTTCCACCATGTTCCCGGCGCCGTCCTTCACTGCTTCCCGGCAGGTGATGTAGTAGGCGTGTTTCAACCTGACCTCCTGGCCGGGGGAAAGCCGGAAAAAGCCCTTGGGCGGGTTATCGGAAAAATCCTCCTGCTCGATGTACAGCTCACGGCCGAAGGGAACCTGGCGCTTGCCGGCCGCGGGGTCTTCCGGATTGTTGTCGCATTCAATCATTTCACTTTGGCCCGCCGGATAATTCTCGATGACCACCTTGAGGGGTTTCAGCGCCGCCATCACCCGGGGCGCAGTTCTGTTCAGCTCCTCGCGGATGTAGTGCTCCAGCAGGGCGTAGTCCACCAGGCTGTCGCGCTTGGCCACCCCGATTCGCTCGCAGAAATTCTTGATGGCTTGCGGGGTATAGCCGCGCCGGCGCAATCCGGCGATGGTCGGCAGCCGGGGGTCGTCAAAGCCGTCCACCAGACCCTGCTTGACCAGTTCCACCAGCTTGCGCTTGCTCATCACGGTGTGGTTCATGTTCAGCCGGGCGAATTCTATCTGGCGGGGATGGTAGATCCCCAGCTGGTCCAAAAACCAGTCGTAGAGCGGGCGATGGTCCTCATACTCCAGCGAACAGAGCGAATGGGTGATGCCCTCGATGGAATCCTCCAGGCAATGGGCCCAGTCGTACATGGGATAGATTTGCCATTTGTCGCCCTGGCGGTGATGCTCCTTATTCAATATCCGGTACATCACCGGGTCGCGCATGTTCAAATTCGGGTGGGCCATGTCTATCTTGGCCCTCAATGTCCTGGACCCGTCGGGGAACTCGCCCTGGCGCATTCTTTGGAACAGGTCCAGGTTCTCCTCCACGCTGCGGTCCCGGCCGGGGCTGTTCTTGCCGGGCCCGGAAAGAGTGCCGCGGTGCCAGGTCACTTCTTCGGCGCTCAAGTCGCAGACATAGGCCTTGCCTTTTTTGATCAGATCCACGGCCCACTGGTACATCTGCTCGAAATAGTCCGAGGCAAAGAACAACCGGTCGCCGAAGTCGGCCCCGATCCATTTGACGTCTTCTATTATGGCGTCCACGAACTCCTGTTCCTCCTTGGCCGGGTTGGTGTCGTCGAAGCGCAGGTTGAACAGGCCGCCGAATTCTTGGGCGATGCCGTAGTCTATCCAGATGGCCTTGGCGTGGCCGATGTGGAGGTAGGCGTTGGGCTCCGGGGGAAAGCGGGTGTGGACCCTGGCGAAGCGGCCGCTTTTCAGGTCCTCGGCCACGGCCTCCCGGATGAAGTTGGTGGCGGCCGCGCCTTCGATGGGGGTCTTGGTGTTTTCTGTGTTATTCATATGCGTTCTTTTCTGCCACAAAGGCACTAAGCCTGCCCTGAGCCGAGTCAAAGGGACACAAACACGATTTACAATTCACGATTTGGCTTGGTGCTTGGTGTCTTGGCGGTTAATTTTTGATTTAAGATAATTTTTCTATTCCAATATTTATCCGTTTAAGCGTTTCCTCTTTTCCCAGTATCTCCGCCAGCTCGGTGGCCCCGCCGGGAGGAACCTTGCGGCCGGAGAGGGCTAGGCGCAAAGGGGGTCATTTCATCAAGGCGGTCATCCGGGTTGGGAGCAGTTTCTTAAGCCCGGGGCGGGTCTCAACCAGCCGCATGATGTCGGCCAGGTCTTTCTGCCGCTTGCTGGGACGGCGGGTCACATCGGCGTAAGCCCACAGCTTACCCTGAAGCACATCCTCAATCCGGGCTACTTTCATGGCATAGCCCAGCACCCGGCGGCTTGCGGCCCGGGCCAGAAAGGGCTGGTACCGGCTGCCGGTCTGCAGTTGGATGCGGAGCTGGGAGCCGGGCGGGGAGAGGTTTACGCTGTGCTCAAAGCGTTGGACCTTAAGCCTCCGGAGGCGGGCCGCCGCTACCAGCGAATCAATCTTGTCTGCCGCCACGATCAGGTCAAGGTCCAGGCTGACCACGGGCTCGGCATAGGCGTTGACCGCCAGTCCGCCCACCACGCAATACCGGGCGTCAGTCTGCTTAAGCAGGGCCAGCAGCATGCCGACTACGTCGACGCCGGCGCCGGCTATCAATTGATAGAATTTTTTATGGGTCATGGGTCAATCTCCAACAAGCAGCTAGGGGCGGGGCGTTTCCAGTTTATCCAGGCCGGTATTGATCCGCGCCAAGGTCTCCTTCTTTCCCAGTATCTCCGCCAGCTCGGTGGCGCCGCCCGGGGTGACCTCGCGGCCGGAGAGGGCTATGCGCAGCGGTGTGAGAAAAGTATTGGCCTTGAGGCCCCGGGACTCGATCACCAGGTACAGCGCCTGTTTGATGGTCTCATGATCCCAGCTTCCCAGCTTCTCTAACTCTGCCTGGCAGGTTTTCAGGTATTCCAGCGAATTGACCAGGTCGGTCTTGGCTTTCTTATTCATAAACAGGCTCTGGTCGTAAGCTGGCAGGGCGTCGATGAAGTCCACCCGGGCCGGGATACCGGACAGCACCACGGTGCGCTGCTGCATCAGCCCGGCCAGCTTGTGCAGGTCCACTCCCGGCCGCTTGACGGCCTGCTTAAGCCAGGGAAGGGCCGCTTCATAAAATGCTTCGGGAGATATTTTTCTGATATACTCGCCGTTCATCCATTTCAGTTTCTCGACGTCAAAAATAGCCGGCGACTTGGACAGCCCGGAAATATTGAAGGCCTGTTCCATCTCTTGCAAACTGAAGAACTCGCGATCGTCTTTTGAATTCCAGCCCAGCAGCAGGATGTAGTTCAGGATGGCGTCCTTTAAAAAGCCTTTGCCCACCAGCTCCTCAAACGAGGGGTCGCCGTGCCGCTTGGAGAACTTGCGGGAATGGTCCTTCATGATCAGCGGCAGGTGCAGGTATTCCGGGATCTCCCAGCCGAAAGCCTGATAGATCAGATTGTACTTGGGGGCCGAGGACAGGTATTCCGAGCCGCGTATTACATGGGATATTTTCATCAGGTAGTCGTCCACCACATTGGCAAAATTGTAGGTGGGCAGGCCATCCGATTTCAGCAGGATGCCGTCTTCCAATTGCTCATTGGCATAAGTGTATTCGCCGTAAACCAGGTCGCGCACCGTGGTGGCGCCGCTTTCGGGGACGCGCTGCCGCACCACGTGGAGTTCTCCGGCTTTGGCCCTGTCCATTGATGCCTGTTTATCCAGCGACAGGCAGTGCCGGTCATACCGGAAAATTTCCTTTTTGGCTTCGCATCGCTGCCGCAGCCCGTCCAGCCGTCCTTTGGCGCAGAAACAGTAATAAGCCCCGCCCAGTTCCACTAACTTTTCGGCGTGTTGCCGGTAAATATCCCTGCGCTGGCTCTGAATATAGGGGCCGTAGGGACCGCCGACATCCGGGCCTTCGTCGTGCTGCAGGCCGCACAGCCTAAGGGTCTGGTAGATGGTCTCCACCGAGCCGGGCGCCAGGCGCTCCTGATCGGTGTCCTCGATCCTTAAAATGAAAGTTCCTTTAAGGCTGCGGGCGATCAAATAGGCGTAAAGAGCGGTGCGCAGATTGCCGATGTGCATGTAGCCGGTGGGGCTGGGGGCGAAGCGGGTTCGGACGGTGGTCATTTGATTATGGATGTTGGATAATGGGGGTTAATGTTATCCGTTGAATCCGTATAAATCAGCGGAATCCGGTTGGTAATGATACCAAAAATGCCGGGTAAAGTCAAAGGTAAATGGCGACCAAATGGCGACAATTCGGGCGACAATTATAATGGTTTATTGATATTTTATGAATTCATGCCAGAAAACCCACAAGCTCTGCTGGTGGGATGAATGGCATCCTTGAAAAGCAGGGGTTATTAGGGGACGGCGAGTCCCCTAATAATCGGTTGCCGTCAGACCTTTTCAATGATACAATCATTAGGAAAGGAGCAACTGACGATGAGCGTACAAAAACGACGTGTTGACCCAGCTATGGCGGGCCGCTTTGGAGCAGGCCGGGTTGTTCGGATCCGGACCCAACAGGCCGACCGACTTTGTCCTGATCAACACCTGCACCGTTACCTCGGCGGCGGACCAGCAGGCTAGGCAGACTATCCGTAAAATAAAAAAACAAAACCAGAAAACGAAAATAGTAGTCGCCGGTTGTTATGGGCAGATCAATGAAAAAGCCTTGAAAAACCTTCCCCAGGCGGATCTGGTGGTTGGAAGATGCAACCAAGACAGTGTCTCACTGGTGTGTCGTGAATTTGGGCTCACCGGGGAAAGTATCCCTGAAAGCATAAAGTCATTTTCCGGGCGCACCCGGGCCTTCCTCAAGGTTCAGGACGGCTGCGACCACCGCTGCAGCTACTGCATCGTGCCCTTGGCCCGGGGCAAATCCTGCAGCCGGGAGCTTTCAAGCATAATGGTCGAGGCCGGCCGTCTGGTTGGTTCCGGGCATAAGGAATTAGTGATCACCGGGGTAAGGCTGGGCGATTTCAAGCCCTCGTTAAGGGTGCTGCTAAAATCGATCCACGACCTCCCTGGACTGGAAAGGATCCGTCTGAGCTCGCTGGAACCCGACGATGCCAGCGACGACCTGATCGAGACATTGGCAGAATTGCCCAAGGTGGCCCGGCACCTTCATCTGCCCCTACAGAGCGGCGATAATAAGATACTTAAGCTGATGGATCGCCTTTATACCGTGGAATACTTCTCATCTTTACTGTCCAAAATCAAAAAAGCCATCCCCGAAATGACCTTCGGCACTGACATCATCGTGGGCTTTCCCGGGGAGGGCGAACAGGAGTTCGGCCAAAGCTATAACGCCGTAAAGGATCTTCCCCTCAGCCATCTGCATATCTTTACCTATTCCAAGCGCCCGCAGACCAAGGCCGCCGAAATGCCTAGACAGATCCCGGAGGGCATAAAAAAAGAGCGATCCCAAAGGCTGCGTGCCATGTTCGTCCAAAAGCAGCAGCGATACTGGGGATCGCAGGCCGGGCAAACCACCGCCGTCCTGTTCGAGCAGGGTAAAAAAGGACGTTGGTCCGGCCTGGGCGAGCACTACTTCCGGGTTACGGTAAGCTCCGGCCTAGACCTCAAAAATAAAATGATGCCGATCAAGCTGACCACAGTCAATGAACAGGGTCTGGATGGCCAGCTGGCGGACTGAAATAACTATTTAGAGTTTATCCTTAAATAGTTCTTCCTGAAAAACCCGCTAAACACTCGAAAAAGCGCGAAATGTTGAATTCAGAATATTACTTTAACATATTTTGTGATCAATAGGTTATGGATTTTCTGAGTTTTCGTGTTTTTCGCGTTTTTCGCGGGAAAAGGGCGATACGGTGAATGAGCGTGACGCAGTCTGGCGGTTTTGCAGCCGTTTATGCCCAAATTGTTATTTGAGGATAAGCTCTTAACCACAGAAGCATGCCCTGAGCTGCGCCGAAGGGGCACAGAAGACGCAAAAAATATTTACTCATCTTACCACGAAGCTGTAAAGCGGACTAAGAGCCTATACTTCTTGCCATAAAACAGGCTCTGAGTTACTAATCAGAGCATGTATTAGTAGACTGAGACAAAGGCCGTGCCTGCACGCCGTAGTTGTTTCCTCCTACGCCAAGGCTCTGGCGGACACGTCGGCACGCAGGCGTGAACGGCCTAAGACTGAGGAACAATATTTGCTTTTAACCCAGCCCTTCCGCCTTCGCTATGGCTTCCTCCTTCGCTTACGCTACGGCGGACAGGTCGGCGGACAGGTAAGGGCTGGGTTAAGGATGCCCATTGAAGATAAGCAAGGCCATTCATGGCCTTATGTCTACTATTGGTTCGGCTTACTTTGGCAAGCTCAGTACAAGTCGCTCACCACAAGTATCTGCTCCCATTAGTAATAAGAGGGGGCACAGAGGACACCTATTATTTTTGCTGAACTAAAAACTAGTTTAAAAAACCTATTTTGTGCATTCTGTGGTCAATCAGGGGAATGCGTAATCGAATAGATGCCTAAGCAATTTTACATAGAGACCTACGGCTGCCAGATGAATGTTTACGACTCGGCCTGCATCTCATCGCTTCTAAGCAAAGCCGGAATGACCAAAGCAGGGTCCCCCGAACAGGCTGATGCAGTGATCATCAACAGCTGTGCGGTGCGGGGCCACGCCGAGGAACGGGCGCTGGGCCGGGTGGCCGAGCTCAAAGGGATTAAAAGCCAGAAGCCCGGCCTTAAATTGGTGCTGTGCGGATGCGTGGCCCAGGAACAGGGTCCGGCCCTGCTGGAACACTATAAGCATCTGGATGCGGCGCTTGGCACCAAGAGCTATGCCGAACTGCCGGCGATCCTGACCCGTCTGTTCGCCGATGACCTGCAGCAGTGCCGGAACGATATCGGCATATTCACGGAAGAGACCGGGTTGATCCCCGATTTCAAGAACCAGGCAACCGCCCATTTAGCAATCATGCGGGGCTGCAACAACTACTGCAGTTACTGCATCGTCCCCTATGTGCGGGGGCCGGAATCCTCCCGCCCGGCGCCCGCCATACTGGAGGAGATGGAAAAGTTGTCCCGGCAGGGGATCCTGGAGGTCACCCTGGTGGGGCAGAACGTCAATTCCTATCACTGGCAAGAAGTGAACTTCCCGGAATTGTTGCACCAAGCCTGCCGGGTAGGGGGCCTGGAAAGGATCAGATTCATCACCTCGCATCCCAAGGACCTCAGCGATGATCTCATCGCCGTGATGGCGGAACAGCCCAGGGTCTGCAAGCACCTGCACCTTCCCCTGCAGGCCGGCAGTGACCGGATACTGGCCCTGATGAACCGGGGGTATACGGCGGAGCATTTCATTTCGCTCATTACCAAAGCACGGCAGGCCATGCCTGGCCTGGTGCTGACCACCGACATCATCGCCGGTTTTCCGGGAGAGACAGAGGGTGAGTTCAACGAAACGTTAGAAGTAGCCCAAAAGATCGGGTTTGACGCGGCTTTTACCTACAAGTACTCGGAACGCCCGGGAACAAAAGCCTGTGGGCTGGAGGGCAAAATACCCGATCCCGAAAAAAAGAACCGGCTGAACCGGCTCATCAAACGGCAACAGCAAATCACCATAGAATCTAACCGGGCCGATATCGGCAAAACATACGAAGTCCTGGTGGAAAAGAAAAGCAAGCGGTCCCACGGACAGTTTATGGGCCGGACCAACGGCAACAAAACCGTGGCCTTCCATTCAAAGTCCAAAATCAAACCGGGCGAGATGGTCAATGTAAAAATACAAAAAGCCACCCAGGCCACGCTGGTAGGCGAAACGGTTTAAAAGATGAAAATTTAGCTTGACAAAATTCGGGGGGGGGTATACTATTGCATATATGAGTTCATTGTAAAAAGGTAGTGATTGATGCCTTCACTGAAAAGCGGCTTTCATACTTGACCGTAGCGCGATTATTTTATGCAACGGATACATTTGGTGGCCTAAAAATCGTAAATGGGGCTTTTTACAGTGGACTCAGATATAGTTCATTATAAGGTTTTCGCAATAATTTAGGTGAAAGGCGCCAAAATGAGGATCAATGCTTTAATGTTTTCTTATTATGTGGCATTGTCCTGTTTGGTTGCAGCAAAAGCGATGATCCAACTGAAACAGCGGCCCCGTCAACCACTACATTCAGTTATTACCAATATCCGTGCAGTCAAAAAACCTCTACAAAGGCTGACAGTTTCCGTTTTGCCATCTATGTGCAGGAGAGTGATATTATTATATGGCATTATAATGTCGGCGCAGCTTGTTGCGATACTATAAGGGGTGAGTTTAAACAGGCTGGTGAGACTTTGAAAGTTTACGAAAAGTATGATGGAATAGTGTGCTATTGCTGGTGCCAATTTACTTTGAGCTATTAGGATCGATCATCTTGAGACTGGCAATTATTTTTTAAAGATATTTGAGGAAACCGACTCACTTTTATTGCACGAAAGCACCATCGTCATGCCTTGAGTATTTAACTTGCAATCCCTGTGGTCTCTGCCACAGGGACACCGATGAGAAAAGGGAAAGTTTGAAAACCGTAGGTTTTCATAGTATCCTTATAAACTTCGGTGTCCGTGGTGATTGGACGGGGGTTGATTGATCTATTAGAGTTGTTGCTATATAAAACAAAACACGGCTTAACTATTTTTCAATGCCTTATATGATTTAGATTGGAATACGCATAACCTTATAATTGTCAAAGCGTTATGAATATCATTTGCTTATCACGCAACAACTTTATTGATTCAAAGGCCGCTTTCTTTTTGCCTTGCAAAAATAAAAAAATCTGTTATAATTACTCAACTTCAGTAAAACTGAAGCTGAGTAATTCACAAGCACGAAGCACTAAATCCTAAACAAATTTCAATAACTAAAGTGTCCAATTCCCCAAAAAAGTTTTAGGTCTATAAGCTTATGCTTGTCCATTAATGGCAGGATTCCGCCAACAACTGTGATTTAGGGTTTTGAAATTAGCATCTAGGTTTATTAGTGTGGGGCTGTAGCTCAATTGGTAGAGCGCCTGCTTTGCAAGCAGGAA
Source organism: candidate division TA06 bacterium (assembly GCA_016208585.1). NCBI lineage: Bacteria > candidate division TA06 bacterium. The sequence continues at coordinate 24,373 of JACQXR010000019.1, forward strand.
GTAGTCGGTTCGAATCCGATCAGCTCCACCAGACTACGATCAGGAGGGTAATTTACTGCCAGCTTCGTCTGGCGGGCCAGCCTTACTCCGATTTAGCAATATGGTCTGCCAGCTTCCGCCTACGCTTAGTTGCGGCGGACGGGTCATCCTATACGAAGTTAACCACCACCGACCCACGGAATACCAAAAAACCTAAAAATAATTATTACATAAAGACATTCATAAATTCGTGTTTCCGTGCCTGCACAGTAGCGTCCGGTTGTTTTTACAAGAAAATTGTAGAATGCAGATGGGGCAATGGTCTTAGAGGTTTCATCATGTAATCGATTTGAATTCAGGCTCAAAAATCACCCATTGATTCGCAAGGACTTATACCACGAAAACCGGACAGTAGTGGTGCCTGCACGCCTGCCTATGCCATAACTACGCCTGGCATAAAAGCACGGCTTCGTGCAGGCAGGCTGTAGCGTTATGGCGCGCAAGCGTGGTAAAAGGAAAATGGTGTTAATCCTGTCTATCCTTGGTAAAGGCTCAATTCACTGACCCGCCCCGGCCGATCACGGCCGGGTTTTTTGTTGCCCCCAGAATTTGTCACCCCTTAAAACTAAAATACAGCCAATCAACGATCACCAGTATTACAAGTAAAAGGGGGAGGTATCAAAAATGTTCAGAAGAACTGCAACCGTGATGTTCTTGATTCTGGCCGTGGGAACCTGCGCGGTCCAGGCAAAAAAACCGGGCCCGGCAAAAAACTGTCATCCCTCAAATGTAAACTTCAAATGGGTCTTCTCCAATGAGTGTGGGTGATTTTAGGTGATTTTGGGCTACTTACAGGGGAGGAAGCGTGCAGGTCAGTACCTTCAACCGTAAGTATTCCTCGTCTCTCAAACCATACGCCCTGCGCTGAATAACCCTGAT
>JACQXR010000020.1 GCA_016208585.1 candidate division TA06 bacterium
ATACCACCACGTCCAATGGCTTTGGCTTCGGCAGCGGCCCACAAGCGCCTCTGGCGTTCATTCATAGCGGGTAAAAGCGCGCTATATTTTAATCGTATGGCGTGTTCACATTCCACTTCCCATTATTATTGCACACTATTGATTATTAGTCAAGTTATAGGGTTGAGTTCGCCTTAACTTGGTCCGGACCCACATCCCGGCATAGGCCCCCAGATAGGCCGGAATGAATGAAAGAACCGACACGAAGATGTTGTTCTTCTGCGCCGGGATCATCTCCAGCAAAGCCAGGGCCACATATATCGCTACTATCCAAAACCCCAAAGCGGCGGCGGTTTTGCTTGGCTTTATGACGTTCAAATAGCCCAGTACGCAGGCGAATACCAGCACCGCGCCCAGCATGGGCGCCATCTTCGGGCTGTAAAGGTCAATGATGACTGAGATAACGGCCATTCCCAGGGCCAGGTAATAGATCCAGTCTTTTTGAAAATGTGTTTTGATGTTCATGCTATTATTTGTTTTTGTTTTTTAATTTCGTTTTTGTCCGGAGAGGTTTACTTTACCAGTATATACAACAGTGCCGCGCTCATTATCAGAAACAGCAGGGCGGTTAAAAGCTTGACCCCGGCCACCGAGGCCTGGGCCCACCCGGCTATCCGCTTGGATGACACTCCCCAGAAGGCGATGACGAAGGCAACTATCATCGGCACTTCGAACATCAGGTTGTACAACAGCAAATAACCGTAGGCCTGGTATTTGTGCGAGGATATCTGGGCCACGAAGGCGATGGTGGGCAGATAGACCTGTCCGGTGCAGGCGAACTCCAGCACGGATGTGATCAGCCCCACCCCGAAAGCCCCGCCGACCAGCCCCCAAGCCCCCATCTTATCGCGAATAACCTTGTGGATCCGCTGCTTGGCCTTGGTGGAAAGCTGCAGGTCCATGCCCGAGTAATCGCCCTTCCGGGCCTTTAAGTAGTCCTTGAGATTATAGAAGGCCAGCGCCAGTCCGGCGACTATGGCCAGCCAGTAGAATATTTTGCTGAACACCGGCAAGGCCTTCAGAGACATCAGGAAAGACAGGCTGCCCACTCCTATCAAGAAATAAACTATGAAATCGGCCAGGGTGTAGGCAAAACCCACCGCCAGTATCTCCCAACGTTTGCGCCCCACAAAAGCCAGGTAGGAAATGAAGAACACCAGCACCGCCAGCGAGCAGGGGTTGATGCCGTCCAAAAGCCCGGCCCCCAGCACCCCCCAGAGTCCGAAGGAGGCGAAACGGCTGACCACCGACTGTTTGGCCTGGGGCAGGTATTCCTTAGCCTCCATCCAGGGAACCAGGCCGCTGCCGGAGCTGTATTTGGCCAGCAGATCGGAAAGCGACTGGTCGTCTATTTCGTCGCCGATCAGGCAATCTTGGCCCACGAAGGCCGAGGGGGCGATCATCCTTTTTTCTCCGGGCAGGCCGTACATCAGGCCCAGGGCTTCGCTCATCAGTTTGCCCGAATCCGAGCCCGCGTCGATCTTTTCCAGGACCAGGTTTGGATATTTTGTTTTAAGCGCCTTCAACATGTATTCGGCCCGGCTGCACTTGGGGCAGCGAACGTTGGAAACGAAAGCCAGATAAATGCTGTCAATAGTATCTATTTCCAACGTTTTCTTCGCCCGCCTGTCTGGCTTATCCAACGACGGTTCCGTTGCCTTGCTTCGTGGCTTTTGCTTCTCCATTGCTTGCCGGACCAGCGTTTCCTTGATCAGCCGTTCCAGGTCCCGTTCTATCTCCTCCACCCCACCCAGTATCCTGTTTCCGATCACCGCCGCCGGGATCTGGTTATTTTTGTCATTGAGTTGTTTCTCATAATTCAGCAGAATCTGATACTCGGCTGGGTTGTCCACCTCGCGATAGACCAATACCATCCGGGTTTGATATTCCTGCGACAGCCGGGTGAACAGGCCTTTTTTCAATTGCTCGCAATCCGGACAGTCCCGGGCCACGAAGAGCTGCACCTGCAGCCGGGTATCGCCCGGAACCGGGTTGGCGTTGACGGGTTTGGGCTGTGGAGCCTGGCCCACGATGGAAACGATATTCTGGTCGTCGGCCAGATCGGTGGTGATGCCCTCCATCCGCGAACTTTGGTGCTGCCACCTATCCCCCTGCTTCTGGAACCAGGCATAGCTGAGGCTCTTGGCCGAGGCCCCGGCCTCGATGATGGGAACCCCGGCCGAAAGGTCGGCCGTCTTCAGCTCGGTCTGGGTGTGGCCCCCAACGATCAGGGTTAATTGGGGAAACTTCTTTGCGGTCTCGATCTCTTTTTCGTACCCCAGATGCGAGACCAATATGAAAATGTCGGCCCGATCCTTCAGGCTGTCTAAAATTGAATGAAGGATTGAATCCGGGTCCTTGATCTGCAGCCCCTGCAGACTGTCCTGGGGATAATACCTGAAGGCGTCGGGCGAGATCAGCCCAATCAGGGCCGCTTTGATGTTCAGGGTTTTCAACTCCACTATTCTGTAGGCCGGGGTCAGGTTCTTTCCCTGGTATAACAGATTGGCCGAAACGAACGGCAGGTCGAATTCCTGCTGCAGTTTCAGGAAATTATTGATCCCCCGGGCAAACTCCTGGTCCCCCGGCGCCAGGGCGTCGTAGTTCATGGCCCGGTAGGCCGCGAACATCAGGGAATCCCCTTTCCAATCGGAATCAATTCCCAACAGGTCGCCGGAGTCCAGCAGCAGGAATTGGGACTGCCCCCGGGCCAGCTTTTTGATCAGGGTGACCCGCTTGGCCAGCCCGCCCTTGGGCTCTGTGGGGCAGCGGCAGGGATACAAATAGCCGTTGGCGACGTTGGTCTGGATCACCAGCAGTTTCTGGGCCGAGACCCAGCCTGTGGCAAATACAATAAAAATAATTATTGATAATATTTTTTTCATAGATTATTTGGATGTCAGCGGATATTGGTTGTTTATTACATCTTCTCCGCCATCAGTTTGGCCAGCTCGGCGATCCTATGGGAATAGCCCCATTCGTTGTCGTACCAGCTGACTATCTTGAAGAACCGCTTTTCGCCCTTGAGGTTGTTCTCCAGGGTGGCCAGAGAATCATAGATAGAGGAACGCTGGTCGTGGATGAAATCGGTGGAGACCATCTCCTCGTTGGCGTATCCCAGAATGTTCTTCAGGTAGGTCTCGGAGGCCTTCTTCAGCAGAGCGTCTATGGCTTCGATGGAGGTCTCCTTCTCGGAGCGGAAGGTCAGGTCCACCACCGAGACGTCGGCGGTGGGAACCCGGAACGACATCCCGGTCATCTTTCCCTTGACGGCCGGAATGGCCTCGCCCACCGCCTTGGCCGCCCCGGTGGTCGAGGGGATGATGTTGATGGCCGCGGCCCGGCCGCCCCGCCAGTCCTTCTTGGAGGGCCCGTCCACCGTCTTCTGGGTGGCGGTGTAGGAATGGATGGTGGTCATCAGCCCGTTCTCGATGCCGATCCCCTCTTTCATCAAAACGTGGACCACCGGGGCCAGGCAGTTGGTGGTGCAGGAGGCGTTGGAAACGATGTTATGCTTGGCCGGGTCGTATTCCTGTTCGTTGACTCCCAGCACGATGGTCTTGACCTCTCCCTTGCCGGGTGCGGTGATCAGCACTTTTTTGGCCCCGGCCAGCAGGTGGCCGTTGGCCTTGTCGGAATGGGTGAACAGGCCGGTGGCCTCGATCACCAGTTCCACCCCAAAATCCTTCCAGGGCAGCTGGGCGGGATCCTTGGTGGCCATAAGGCACTTGATCTTGTGGCCGTTGACCACCAGCACGTCATCCTCAGGCAACGACGGGTCGCTCTTTTCGGTGGACACCTGCCCGGGGAACTTTCCGTGAACCGAATCGTATTTCAGCTGGTAGGCGAAATATTTGGCGTCGGTGGAAACGTCCACCACCGCCGCTATGTCCAGCGGGTTGTCCAGTATTTTCTGTTCCGCCATGGCGCTGATGACCAAGCGGCCGATCCGGCCGAATCCGTTGATCCCGATTTTTACCGCCATAAGATTTTCTCCTTTGATTAATATTATTGAACTGATATTACATTTTCTCTGAACTACAGTCACTATTTTCTTTTCTTTTAATGCTACTTTCTGCACCGCCAGGAAGTAGCCAAAGAGCTCGGCCGTGCAGCTACCGGGCAGGTCACTATGCCCGTGGCCTCCCTGCCATGGCGGGGTTAACGGCTACTCTGCCGGTCCCGTCCGCTGAAGCGGCCATTTCCCGGGACCAACCCAGGTTCGCTTTCAGCACTGCTGCCTGACAAAGGCTGCCGGTTTTACCGCTTTAGCGGTAAAAGAGTGTTTTGCCTGCTTAACCCCATTTCGCGGTCAAGACATTCAGGCAGCCGGATATTTTGCCATCAGAGCAGCGCTGAGCGAAAGTTCTCTTTGTAGCTTTTTCTTCAAAGAGAAAGCGGAGAAAGGAAATACCTTTGAGTGAGAATCAGGAATCTGAAGTTCCAGCCTTGCTAAGGAATAACCCACGGGTTCCACTTATCAACTACGTATTTATTGTTAAGATTTACTATTAAGCATTTGTTTGACCAGTGCCGCGATGATCTCTGGCGCTACCCGCTGGGTGTTGATGGTCAAGTGGTACAACCCCGGGTCGTTCCAGTCCCGCTGGTAATAGTCCTTGATGTAGGAGGCCCTGGATTTGTCCCGGGCAGCGATCTTTTCCCTGGCTTCCTTCTGGCTGACCCCGGCCTTTTCCATCACCCGCTTGATCCGGTATTCCAGGGGCGCGCATAATCTGAGATGCAGACACCCTGGCTGATCGGATAGCAGCACCTGGCTCCCCCGCCCAACCAGCAACACATTCCCTTTTTGGTAAAGCTCTTTGATCAGGGCCTGAGTCAGGGTCAGGTATTTTTGGGCGTTGAAGAAATCCTGGTCGGCCGTGAAACCGGCGGAACCGGTCATGGGGAAATCAAAGCTGCCCGGGCCGTACAAGGCCGGGTTGGCCAAAAATATCCCGCTTAAATATTTGTCGATGGGGCTGTACTGCTCCTGGTCAAAGCTTTCCACCCGGTCGGCGCCCACCCGGGCCTGCTGGGCCACTTTGATGATCAGCGATTTGTCCACCACTTCGCAGCTTAAGCCCCGGGCCAGGGCCAGGGCGATCTCCTTGCCTCCGGCCCCGTGCTGTTTGGATATGGTTATGACTGGCATATCAATACCTCCTTGTTCAATGAACAATTAACAATGAGCAATCAACCAACGAAAATCGAAGAACCCCTTCGTTATTTGCCGCTTCTTGATGTCTTAATGATCCGGTAGAGCATGGCTCCCAGTTCATCCGCTTTGGGAAACATTTCTTTATGCTCCTCAATTGACAGGTAACCGGTATCCTTGAGCAGATTCAGCCAGTATTTGGTCTCCCGGCACTCTTTGTAGGCAATGGACATCTTGGCCGAAAACTCAGCTTTTGATATGGCTCCATTAGCTTCAGAGACATTGGCACCTATAGATGTGCCGGACCTCAGCAATTGTTTGGAAAGTACAAACTCTTTTTTGGAATTACATAATGTTTTGTAAATTGTCACTATCTTAACCGCAAAATCATAGGCCTTGCCATAAATGTCATCTTTATATCTTTCCATTGATCACTACTCTCTTTAATTGATAGCTGCACGCTGTTCCCTGCTCATTGTTCACTGTTCATTGCTAATTGCAATTGTTTCCCCTGATAATTGTTCACTGTTCATTGCTAATTGCAATAATTGCAATTGTTTCCCCTGATAATTGTTCACTGTTCATTGCTAATTGCAATTGTTTCCCCTGATAATTGTTCACTGTTCAGTGCTAATTGCAATTGTTTCCCCTGCTCATTGTTCACTGTTCATTGTTAATTGCAATTGTTTCCCCTGCTCATTGTTCATTGCTAATTGCAATTGTTTCCCCTGCTCATTGTTCACTGTTCATTGCTAATTGCAATTGTTTCCCCTGCTCATTGTTCACTGTTCATTGTTAATTGAATTAAGCTTTCCCGGCGCAGCCGAACAACTTGACCTTGCCCTTGACCACTTCCCTGACCGCGTCCCGGGCCGGGCCCAGATACTTGCGGGGATCAAACTCCGAGGGGCTCTCGGCGAAGACCTTGCGAATGGTCCCGGTCAGCGCGATGCGGAGATCGGTGTCCACGTTGATCTTGCAGACCGCCATCTTGGCCGCCCTGGAAAGAAATTCCTCCGGCACGCCCCGGGTGCCCGGCAGCTGGCCGCCGTATTGATTGCAGATGTCTACCAGATTTTTAGGTACCGATGAAGCCCCGTGCAGCACGATGGGATAATTGGGCAATAATTTCTGGATCTTCTCCAGCCGTTCGAAGTCCAATGTTGGCTCGCCCTTGAATTTGTAGGCCCCGTGCGAGGTCCCGATGGAGATGGCCAAAGAATCGCAGCCGGTCAGCTCCACGAACTTCTTGGCTTCGTCGGGATTGGTGTAGACCGATTCCCTGGCCCCCGGTTCGTCCGAGGTGGAGGTCAGCTTGCCCAGCTCGGCCTCCACCGGTACGTTGCGAGCGTGGGCGTATTCCACCACCTGTTTGGTGATGTGGACGTTCTCGTCAAAGGAGAAATGGGAGGCGTCGATCATCACCGAGGAGAAGCCGTCGTCGACGCAGGCCTGGCACAGCTCAAAGCTGTCGCCGTGGTCCAGGTGCAGGGCGATGGGCAGGTCGGGATAGGTCTCCACCGCGGCCTTGACTAAATGAGTGAGATACTCCCGCCGGGCGTACTTGCGGGCTCCGGACGAGACCTGCAGGATCAGCGGCGATTTCTCCTCGTGCCCGGCGTCGGCGATGGCCTGAAGCAGTTCCATGTTGTTGACGTTGAAGGCCCCGATGGCGTAGCCGCCTTCATAGGCCTTTTTGAACATTTCGCGGGTTCCCACTAACGGCATGGAAGTCCTCCTCTATTTGTAGATTTTTATAGTGCTTTTAAGGCCGGCGATAAATCTCGCGCCTATGGCCTACCCGCAGGATAACGATATCATTGCCCTCGATGTCGAATATCACCCGATAATCGCCGGTGCGCATCCTGTATGTGCCCAAGGCCGGATTGTGCAATTTTTCAGAATGCTGGACCGGAGACTGCGCCAAATGCTCCAGCGCGTTTTTCAGCCGCGCTATTGCCGTTTTATCCAGCGCAGCGAGATCCCGGCAGGCTCTGCGCGTATATACCAAGTTGTGCGTCATGCTTATCCGCCGAAGACATCCCGATGGCTTTTGACCCGGCCGTGGCGGTAGTCGGCCCTGGCTTCCTTGATGCTGGACAAATACTCCGGGCTGGTGGCAGCCAGCAAATTCTCAATGAATTTTCCCCGTTCTTTCGCGCTCAGCCTTTTTACGGCCTCGGCTACTTGATCAAAAGTCAAACCCACCGGCAGCCTGCTTTTACGCGCAACGGCGCTGTTAAGTGTTTTTAAGGACATGTCTTTCTCCTGTAGTTTAGTCTTTCATGGGCAGTTGTTGACGTTGAAGGCCAACGGCGTAGCCGCCTTCATAGGCTTTTTTGAACATTTCGCGGGTTCCGGCTAACGGCATATATCCTCCTGATATGGATTAAACGCACCCCCAGACCCCTTCCCGTCACCCTGAGCCCAGCCCTGCCTGGCAAATTGAAGGGTCAGCACAAGTCCAAGAGAAGGCTGGGGGTAAAGTTGGTTTTGCCTCACAAAACAGAACTGATGCGTTTCATTACTTCTTTGTCTTCCAACACATCTTTATTTGCAATTCTCACGACCTTTAAACCAAGGTCGTCAATTACTTCGTCCCGTAGTCTATCCTTTTCCTGCTGCCTTTCGTGAATTCTGCCATCCAATTCAACCGCCAGGCGTTTGGTGTGGCAATAAAAATCCGCAATGTAGAATGTTTCCTTGCCAAGGAGATCAAAGAACAACGGATATTGCCGGTAAAATTTTAGCCCCTGAAATTGTTTGTTTCTTACCTTATCCCAAAATATTTCTTCGGCCTTGGTCTGCCTTTTGCGCAATTCACGGCAACGGGCTTTGGCCAGCGGCACCAGTTTTGTTTTGATGTTGAGACTCATGCTTCTTATAATCAATAGAACTCATCCCCTTGCTCCCCTTCTCTTTAAAGAGAAGGGGCCGGGGGTTGAGTTGGATTATTTGCGCTATAGTAGTTCAAGCCCATCCCCTTGCTCCCCTTCTTATTTATTTTCCAAGAGAGGGTCGCCGGCACGCCAAAGCCTGCCACATGTATGACTGCTATGGCAGCGGAGCGGCCGGGGGTTATACCCTGAGATTGCCGAAGGGTTGTTGTTGTTGCGGTTGGCGGAACGGCAGTTGTTAGCATTGCCTGCCCTGAGCGAAGTCGAAGGGTTGTTCCAACTGCCGCCGCGCAGCACGCGGTTGTCGCCTTTTTCAGTCCGCCGC
>JACQXR010000021.1 GCA_016208585.1 candidate division TA06 bacterium
GGATTGACGTACATCTGGTAAACCGTGTCCTTGTTGGCGGCGAACAGGAATCCGATGCCGTCGTCGTTATACACCTGTTCGTCCCGGACGGTCTTGGCGGTTTTCAGCTTGTCGATTACGGTGTCCCGGCAGACCGCGGCGCTGTAAAGATTCTTAAGAACATCTTTTGTGAACACCAAGCTCATATCCCCTCCACCACCTTTATCTCTTCCTCGGTAAGCCCGTATAACCTATACACCAACTCGTCAATCTCCTTGTCTATTACGGCAATGTCCGCCGCGTGGCACTGCCGCAGTTCCGGGGTTTTGTTTAGCTTGAGCATTTAAAAATAGTTTCGAAAAAAGACTTGACAAATCAGCCGCGGCAAACTATAATATGAACAGTCTCATCCACCATGTTGTGGAAGGAGCATTCGAAGCCGCTCAATATTTTTGGGCGGCTTCAGCCATTTATGGCCCTATATGCGTCCCTTTCCCGCCGGAAAACCAGTTTGCGGTGAGGGCTTACACAATATGCCGACTTAAGCAGCAGATATCCGGATCTTCTGGTTAATATTACCGCAAAATCGCCTTCTTCATACCAAAGCACGATATTTCTGTTTCTACCCCGCCTGTTTTCCCAAAAAGATATTTTATCATTTGACCCGGCGTTTTTGAGCACCCATGAAATCCATTTTATGCGCTCGCCTCTGCTAAAATCCGGCGTCCTGTCCTCTTCTTCCTCGCCTTCCGAAATAATGTGCCAAAAAGCAAAATGCTTGCCCTTGGTAACCGGTCTGAATTGGCATCTTATGGGCAGACCGTAAAAAACCAGGTTGCCCCGCACTACTTCGGCAATATAGCATTGATATACCGCATCAATATACTTTTCCCAATCTCCGTTATAAGCGTTAAGGAAAACCAGCGGTGGCGGCGCATTATTCCCGGAACCGGCAGATTCATACATTCCGGGCCTACCATCTGAATATATTTACTTTATCTTCATGCAAAAGGGTTGTTCTGGTAAGGCTATAGCCCGATTGTTCCTGTAATTTCTTTACTATTTGTAGTTTTGCCGGGCTGGTGGTTAGCTCCCTGTTAACATAGGCTACTGCGCCAATAAGTAAATCCGTTAATTGCATTAGCTCGCATTCGTGTCTTTATAGTCCATATAAACCCCGTATTTATCGTGCGGCGTAAATATTGCCTTTAGCAGGTCGAAATACATCTGATAATACCAGTCATCATGGGTTTGGCCAAATGCTTCATGAACTAATTTATCTTTATCCGGCGCTATTAAAGCCCTAAAATGCAGGTCGGTGTTATTAAAGTAATAATCCAATAAAGCTAAATAGTAATCTATTTTTGCCGGAGAGACCTTCACCCATTTAGCCTCGAAATACCTGGTAAGCCCAAAACGCTGTTTTAATTCGCGTAACTCTATGTTTATCTGCCGGCTTTTAGCTGTTGGACACCACACCGCCCCAAGGACCATCACTTTTTGATGGTCCTTTTCCAAATGGCAGCTTTCGTCACAGTAAATATTAAATAACTCGCTCATTCGCTGCCCTCCACCACCTTTATCTCTTCCTCGGTCAGCCCATATAGCTCGTAAACCAATTTGTCTATCTGGTTATCCAAGCTTTGGCACTTTTGCTGATAGTAATTTTTATCGGCTTCGGTATTTGCTGTGGCAAGTTGCTTTTTGCTCTCTAATAATTTAGTTACATAATTACTTATTTTTGTACAATTTATTTTTCCTTCTTTGCTTGTTGGCTTATTGACCCTTTTTAAATCATGTTTAAGCAAACATAAACTAACAGTATGTTCAGAATAATATTTTTCTTCATCATAAGTAGCTTTTAAGCGTTCACTACCAGAAATGTCCCTAACAATTAGTTTTGGTTTTTCAAATAACTCTTCAAACATTGGATTGTACAATTCCTCTTTCTTATACCAAAGATACTTGTTGTCATAATTCATGCTATATCGCTCAATATCACGTGCATTAATCATTTTTTTGCTTTGCTTATCTATTGGGCTATCAGTGACATATTTTTTTACATTACCGCTCCTGGCACCCCAATTCACATAACAAACCGTGCCAAGCTTTATGCTCTTGTTTTTTACCTTTTGAACAATATTAGCTATCTCAGGTGATATATCCAATCGAAACATGTGTTTTGGGTATTTTTTAAAATTAAGTTGCGCAATCTGTTTTTTTGCAATACTGTTTAATGTTTGTGCTTCAGTTATATTGGTTGGTGTTATTATTTCAGTTATATTTTTTTATCTTCAATGTTTTCGATAATCACTATGCAGTTTTTCACCACTGCCTCGTTAAATATTTTAACGTTTGAAAGATCCACTATTGTTTTAATTTTACAATGATCAACTAATAATGTTCTCAATAACTCAGCATAGTTTTGACTTATAAACGGATATGGTATTATGAAACTGAGCAGGCCGTTTACCTTTAATAAATCCAACCCTTTTTCCATGAAGGCAATATAGATATCAAAACGTTTAATGGCCGTTCTATAAGTTGCCATTAATATTTCACGTGTTATACCATCTAAATTCTCCACATTGATGTAAGGTGGATTGCCTATAACTGCATCAAAACCACCGTCATCCATCACTTTTGGGAAAACACTTTCGTAATCCATCGGCTTTATGTGTGGTTCATTTTGATTTGTTATTGTAAATAAGTCTTCTTGCAATACATTTATACCGATCAGCGAGTTCCCGCAAACAATGTTCTTGGTCAAGTCCGGCAGCACCGCCGAGTGAAACAGCACCTGCATGTCATTGGCCGTGGCGGTGGTCTCGTCCTCCAGCATTTTCAAGGCCAGCGACAGCTGGGTCACCTCTATGGCCTGGGGGTCAATGTCCACCCCGTAAATATTGTTAAGCAAAATGCTTTGCTTTTGCCTGATGTTTAAAACCCATTTGCCGTCCTTTTGGTAACAGCCGTCTTTCTTGGCCTTTTCCGGGTGGGCCTGGTAATACTTGTGGTGGTAATCCAACAGCAGTTCCAACGCCCAGATCAAAAACGAGCCGGAGCCGCAGGCGATGTCGGCAAAGCGCAGTTTGGCTATTTCCTCCGGGGTCTTGCCCTCGATCAGTTTGCCGATGGTATTTTCCACGATATATCGGACGATGTACTGGGGGGTATAATACACCCCGCCCGCCTTGCGGACCTCGGGCTTTTCTTCAATGTCCACCCGCTTGGCCGTGGCGTGAACTTCCTTGCCCAGAAAACGCTCGTAAATGGAGCCCAGGATGTGAATGGGTATGAAGTTAAAGTCGTAGGGCGAATTCTGGCGGGAAAGCCTCTTGCAAATATCGCGGAACTCGGAGTCCACCGGCCCTTCAAACCCGGCCAGGTCAATGCTGGTTTCCTTGAACACCACCCCGTTGTATTTCTTGTCTAACTTGCGGCACAGGGCTATGAATTCGGCCCAGGCCTGGCCCGAGGTTCCGATGTTGTCCAGATAGTTTTCCGCCTCCATCAGCTTGTCTTCCAAAAAGCGGATGAACACCAAGCGGTCAACCGTGCGCTGCACCGCCTCGGTCAGCTCGTTGCTCATCATCTCCGGGCAGTTCTTTTTAAAGGCCTTGGCCAGGGTCTTGCGGATCTCGTCAATTTCCTCCAGGAACGCCTCGTCTATCGGCTGATACCCGCCGGGAAACAGCCCCCGCTGAACCGCCTTGCCGGTGGGCTTTTTAAGGGTCTCGGCGTGTTTCTCTAAAGAGTTTCCCTCTACCGCTTCGTGCGAGAACAGATAGTATATCTTGGCAAATTTTTCCTGGTCGGCATATTCGCTGTAATGGTATTTCGTCAATTTCTGGGTCAGGGCTGTGTTTATATTTGGCTTGAACCGGCAGTCTATGATGTGAAATTCTTCAAAATCGGTCAGCACTGCAATTGGCGTATTGGCGTTCCAGCCGTAACGGGCGGTCTGGAAATAATCATCGGGGTTAAAAAGAGACTTGGCAGGCTTCTTGGCCTCCACGAAGAACTTGGCGTCCCGGAAATTGGGGGCCAGGCAAAAGGCGTAATCGGCCCGCTTCTGGGCGCGGGCTACGATTACGCCTTTTTCAACCTTCACTTCCTGCTCATAAGGATTCTTCTGCTGCTCGTGGTTCACGTCCCAACCCAAAGCAATGAAAAACTTGTCTATGAAGTCCTTGCGGACCTCCGCCTCCTGGTAAGCCAGAGAGAGATATGTCTTTTCATGCGCCTGAAAATCCTTTACCAGGTGGCACACTGCTTTATGGGCTTTTCCGAAGTGCTTCATATTTTTTTCAATTATTACGTCTGATCCAGTTTTTTATATCCAGTTTCGGCGTTTATGTTATTCCCCGCTAAATGGCATCTTTTTTAAATCCTATCGGACGGCGCTTGGGCGCATCAGGTTCTATCAGCTGTTTAATGGCCGCGAATATTGCCTTGGAATTGCCGTCATAGTGTCTTTCCATTTGAGCCACTTTTTGAGCCAGTTTTTCATGGGATATCAACATCCTCCGCATTTTTACAAAGGGCCTCATGATCTCGATATTCACCGCTATGGCCCGGTCGCTGTTTAAAACACCGGATAGCATGGCTACCCCCTGTTCGGTGAAAGCATATGGCCGGTATTTGCGGTGCCCGCCCCGCCCTGGTTTTAAGGTCACAATTTGTGACCTTAAAGCGGCATGTTCCTCGGCGGTCAACTAAAACATGAAATCTTCGGGGAACCTTCTGATATTGCGCTTGACCGCCTGATTCAACACCTTCACCGGCACACCGTATAAATTAGCCAAATCGTGGTCCAATATGGCTTTGTGCCCTCTTATGGCATGAATTGCTTGTTCTATGAATTCCACCGGCACCAAATCCACCCCGCTTATCATAATTTACCTCACAATAATAGATATACTCAACTTTATATTAATCATTCCTGCAAAGAATCAGAAACAACAACCGCACAGATAGTGCTTGGAGTTTGTCCGTCAGCTGACCTTGTGCCGGGTGTCCTTCAGCCTGCGGCTGGAGGCCTGTTCCAGGCTCTTGTAGAAATAGAGGTGCTCGCCCAGCAGGCTCTTGAAATCGTCCTTGTGCAGTTGCAGCACCAGGCCCTGGGACTGGGAAATAACGCTGGCGGTGCGGGACACATCCAGCAGCAGGGCGATCTCGCCGAAATACTCGCCCGGCCCCAGGCTGGCCACTTTGTTCTTCTGGCCGTCGCGCTCCACCCAGACCTCAAACTGCCCTTCCTTGATGATGTAAAAACTGTCTCCCATCTCGCTCTGGGCGATCACCGCTTCTCCGGGCTGACAGCGCCTGGGGATCAGCCGGGATGCGGCCATGGCCACCTGGGCCGGCGCGAATTCCGAGAACAGCGGCAGCTTTACCAGAAATCCCCGGTTCTCTATCAGCCGGTCGATCCTGGGGCCCAGGTCCACCTTTTGGGACATTAGTAATTCGAAGTCCGCCCGCTCCAGGGTCAAAAGCGAACAGTCGGACAGGACCTTAGCGGTGGCGGTGCGGGGAACCTTCTTGATCAGGGCGATCTCCCCGAAGTAATCGCCCCGCGAAAGCAGGGCCGCGATCTGAGCTGGCCATCCGTCCTTTTGGATGGAGATCTCCACCTGCCCGGACTTGATGAGGTAGAACTTATCGCCTTCCTCGCCCTGCCGGATGATGGTCTCGCCTGCCTTGCGCCGGTCCTCCTTCAGCCGGGAGAAAAACACCTTGGCCTCTTCGGCAGAAAGCTCCCAGAACCTGGCTACCCCGGAGATCACATCCTGGGCGTCCTTTTTCTCCTGGGAGAGTTTTTTAAGGGTCAGGCCCTGGGACCACTGGCAGCCGGACATCAGGTACTGCTGGGCGATCTCCCGCTCCTCCCAGTAAAGGCTTTCGTAAGCGGTCTTGAAGGTGTTCCTGGCGAAATAGGCCCCGGTGATTCTGGAGATATAAAAATACATCTCGTCCAGCAGACCCTTAAAGGCCGGGCTGCGCTCCAGTATCCCCAGCTCCCGCTGGAACCGCTCCTCGCTTTTATCGCCGTAGAGCCTGATGGGCCAGCCTTTTTCGATCAGCGCCAGGTTCAGGCGGTCGTCCATGGCCTTAGCCGAAGACTCACCGAAGAAGGCGGCAAAATGGCGGCGGGAGAGTTTGTAGATCTTGACCGCGGCCTGGCGCATCCGGCGGCGCTCGGAATCGGCCGGCTCAAAGGCGGAGGTCTCGGGCTGCCAGGAGGTGCCCTTGATGATCAGGTACAGCCAGAGCAGGGCCAGGGCCTGCATCAGGGCCGGGAACAGGTCCAGCCTGGCCGGCAGCCGCCAGATGGTCAGCGCATTCTGGCTCAGCAGCCCGGTTAAAATGATCATCCAGAAATATTCCAGCGAAGATCCTTCGTTATTCCAATAAAGCGACAGCACCATTAAAAAGGCGGACCAGAGCAGCATTATTCCCAGCGACTGGGGCCAGGCGTATCCCGGGTTGACGGCGATCACCAGCATCATCAAAACCCACCAAGCCCCCCACAGCCAGCGCTGCCACTGGCGCCACCGCCTTAAGCTGGAGTAGGAAAATTGGCTGAACCCCGCCAGGGCCAAGGCTCCGGCCGTTCCCAGCCAAAGGAAGGGATGAATTTTAGAAGTGAAAGATGCCAGCGCCATCTGCCAGAGCGAAGCCAGCAGCAGGCACCAGAAGACTAAGGAAAGATGAGATCCCCGGTAATAGGAATGAACCCTTAAAAAAGCCAGCAGGGCCAAGGCTCCGAATGGCAGCATCAATAGGATCCTGACCCAACCGGGGAAAAGGGCAATGATCAAAGCGGCCGCCCCGAAAAACGCCAGCAGGCTTAAGGAAGCGACCAACGGTTTCTGGCGCACCAGCTTTAGAAGATTTTGCCAAAACCCGGCGGCCAGCTTTTTAATGTGTTTGCGCAGGGCCACCCCGCCCCCGGTCAGAGCCAGCGCCAGTCCCCCCAACAGCCACCATCTGGCCTGGGTAGTGGTGCCGATTAAAAACTTATGCCACAGCGGGGAAGCCTGCAGCCTCCAAAAATACAAGGCCAGCACCAAGGCCAGGCCCGACCACACCAAAGCCCCCAGCCGGAAGCCGGTAAAGACTTTTTCCTGCCAGCTTAAGGGTTCTTTGAATTTCAGTTTGCGCCAGAGTTCTGTCTTCACGAAAGCCGCGGCCTTGTGCTTTAATCCCGGCAGTTCCAGCCAGTCCACCAGCATGTAGTAACCGTCCAGCTCCAACAGGGGATTGAAATTGACGAACACCGAAACGAAGGAAAGAACGGCGAATTTATAAAGCAGTGGGTTCAGGAAAAGATCCGGCATCAGGACGGCCAGCAGGGAGGCGGCCCCGGCCAAAAAGGCCTGGGTATACGGCCCCACAATAGAGATGAACAGCCGCTGGTCCTTGGGCAGCAGCCAGGCATCGGTGGTGTCCACATAAAAGGCCGGGAACCCCATGTAAAGGATGGTTCCTCCGCTGTTGACCTTCCGCTTGTAATGCTTGCAGGCTAGGGCGTGCGACATTTCATGCGATATCACAGCCAGATAGTTCAATAGGACCAGGATTATCAGTCCGGTCAGGTATGAACCCGACGATTTGATGACGCTGTACTGGCCGCCTTTTATCAGGACAGCAAAGGAAACCAAGCCTGCCAGGATCACCAGCCCGGAGACTATTTTTGCCGGAAGCGAAAAGAAGTACTTGAATCCGCCCCGGTATAAAAGACCGGTCAACCGGTGAAAGTCGGGGATGGGCCATTGCCTCTGGGGAAGGTTCTTTACCATGTCCAGTATTTTGACCAGCGGCTTCTGGTACCGGATCCCTTGGGCCAGACTCTTATAAAAATTGGAAGGTTTTTGGACCAAAAACCCTCCGGCGAAAAGCTCCTGGAAAAGCGTGCCGATGCGGGAAAAGGCCAGCGATCCGAATTTTTTGAAGTAGTCCACCAGGATCTGCTGAATGGTCTTCTGCCCGGTGAAGGAGGAGTAAAGGAAGTAGTCCTGCAAGCCCAGCTTGATGTAGCCACTGCCTCCCGGGGCCTTGACCACAAAATATTCCTGGCCCTGGCGGTCGGCGAAACAGGCCTCCTCTGCCCCCGGTTTGACCCGCGGTTTCTGTCGGGAGAAATCCAAAGTGAAAATGAGCCGCTGCCAGATGGAAACGTTTGCCGTTTCCGGCGATGTTGGTTGATCGGTCATTTTTACCGGTAAAGTTTTTTGTTTTTGATGTAGCAGGCCGCCGGTTTCGGCACCAGATACCGGATGGATTGTGACTGGCAGATACGGGCTCTAATATCGGTGGCGCTGATCTCCAGCCTTCTGACCAGCAAAAACCGGATCATTCTTTCAAAGCTTTTAGGGTGTTTACGGTATAGGAAGAGTCTCTTGATCTTATTTCGATGTCCGAGACCCGGAACAACCTGTTGCCTTTGATTGCCAGTCGCACCATATTATAGCGGTCCTTAGCCGGGGACAGTTTTACCCCTCCCTTGTGGGGCGGCTGTCCGGCCGGAATGAAAATGACCCGATCCAATTTCAACTTTTCCGCCGCCTGCTGGGCCACGATCAGGTGTCCCAGATGGATGGGATCAAAGGTCCCGCCGAATATTCCGATGCGCTTGGACTTTGGCATTTGGTTTTATTTACAATATTCCCTGGATTCATTTAGAGGTTTACAGTTACTTGCCCTGGCTGCTGTCGGCGGCGGCGGCCGGAATGCTGTCCGGCAAAGCTTGTTGGACTTTTGCGGAGGCCGGGATCTGATCCAAAAGCTTTTGGGCTTCCTGGGCCCAGTGGGTCTGGGGATATTGTGCCATCAGGTTTTCCAAGTATAACTTGGCCGGAGCGTAACGTTTCATTTTAAAATATATCCGGCCAGCATCAAAATCCTTGTGGGCCAGCTTTTCCTCTAGGGAAATCTTGAGCTGACGAGCCTCCGGGGCCCAGGTGGTGTCCGAAAGATACGTGAAATAAAGATTCAGGGACTGCCCGGCCTTTACCGTGGTCTCGCTTTGGTCCAGGGCATAGTTGGGTGAATCCTTGTAGTAACACAGGGCGATCTTGAACCGGGCCTCGTCATCGTAGCGGCAAGGCGAGTAAGTGTTCAGTATCTGCTGGAACTCGGCGACGGCCCCCTGATAATCGCGGGTCCTTAGATAGCACTCGGCCAGGAAATAATTGGCGTCCAAGGCCAGCTTGCTTCCGGAATAGTTGAACACCACGGCCTTGAAATCGTCCATGGCGTCCACGTATTTCTTGTTCTGGAAGAACTGCTGGCCCCGGGCGTACAGGTCATCGGCCTCCAGTTTCTTGACCACCCCTTTCTTGCCCCCGCAGGAAATCAGGTTCAGGAACACTATGATCAGCATCATGGGCAATAGGTATTTCTTCATTTTTGTCCTTTATATTTATTGACTTTGTTTGGATTTTTCTAACTTTTCCAACGTTTCCAACATTTTGTCGCCGTTGGCGACACCCCGCCTGCCCCGCAATATGCGGTGGCCGTCTGCGGTGGCAAACATTTCAAACTTTGGCTCACTGCCCCCAGACGTTCCGGTCCAGGCTGCGGTACTGGATGGCCTCGGAGATGTGGGTGGCGCTTATGTCCTCCGCACCGTCCAGGTCGGCGATGGTGCGCGAAACTTTCAGGATCCGGTCGTAAGCCCGGGCCGAAAAACCGAACTTGCTGATGGCCGTCCTCAGCAGTTCTTCGGAGCCGGCGTCGATTCCGCAGTATTTGCGGATGTCCTTGGTCTGCATGTGGGCGTTGCAGTAGATGTGGCGCCGGCCATGATACCTGTCCAGCTGCAGCTGCCGGGCCAGGTCCACTCTTTTCTGGATCACCGCCGAAGGCTCGCCCGGCTCCTTCTGGGACAGCTCCTGGTATTTCAGCGCCGGCACTTCGATGTGGATGTCGATCCGGTCCAGCAGCGGTCCCGAGACCCGGGACAGGTACTTTTGGATGGACTGGGGGTTGCAGCTGCACTGGTGGCTGCTGTCGGTGTA
>JACQXR010000022.1 GCA_016208585.1 candidate division TA06 bacterium
ATTATATACACTACACGAACATTTGTCAAGCATTATTTTTCAGGACGTTGCTCCCTGTAATGTATTGTTAATCCAGGCTTCCTGGTTATTGCCGATTTTTTTCGATTTGTAGTGTATATAAAAGGGACGGAATTCAGGGAGATAATCACAACATGTGTTGAGGGAATTATTAGCATGTCTTCAATTATTCGGTTAATATGTGAATCGCCAAAACCATAACCATAAGTAACGAGTATTGAATTGGGTTGACTTACTGCGCATGAGAAATCCCTGAATAATTCTGAATATGGATAAAATGATGTTTCTATTCCTTTCGATGAATTGGGATATATTACGGCCATATTTGATGTACCTGAAGCAGGTAATGCTGGATGATCTTTTTCTGCACCAAACGGTAGCAATGACCTTTTAATTTGGTTTTCGTAAAACATCCAATCTAATGAGCCATGGATTTTTGTGTATCTTACAACACCTTCGACATAGCGTGGTTCTCCGCGTATTCCAGGTGGATTGTAGTGGTAATCCAATTCGATTTTATTAGTTCTAAATATCGGCTCAATTTTCCCTATGAAACGATCAAGTAACAATATCCCCGCTCTATCGCAAGCATATTCTATAAAACGATCATAATTCGTTGTAAATATATTTGGCTCTTCTCCAATGAGTGTGGGTAAAATCGAACTTGGTGGCGAGCTGAAGTAGTTGGCAGTAAACGAGTTCTTTGATAGCAACCCCGGTAAAAATATGGTAAACTTCCGGTATGAATAAGATCAAACGATTGGAAGACGTTCAGCTTTAAGTACTGTTTTAATGAAATTAAAGAGATTAACATCTATTTCAGTTCTTAATACAGCCGCTTGCGTATCGTCTGAAATCAATAGACCCTGATAAAGTTCTATCGCGGCCCTAAAATCATCTTCAACGTTCGCTTCCCCTCTATCAAAACTTTTTGCTTGTTCATCCGCAGCAGCTTCGATTTTTTCTTTAAACGTATTAAACTCAATTCTACCCATAGACTGGCATGGCGTACTAGCAAGCTTTGTTGTGGCAATTACAAGACCCGTCCCAGCAAGTAAGGATAAATGTTCACTTTGAAATATTGCTGTGAGCCATGGTTCTATTCTGTCTCTTAATTGTTTAACATTGGCAATATCGTATACTGTTTCATTGCCAATCTTAAGAATGTGTTCTTTTGCCCAATCTATCTTATCCATTATTGCTCTCCACTATTTTTATTTCTTCTTCGCTCAGCCCGTACAACCTATACACCAACTCGTCAATTTCCTGGTCTATTACGGCAATGTCCGCCCGTTTTCCCTCTCCGATTCGGGGAGGGCCAGGGAGGGGTCTGCGTTCCGGGTTCTTGTTTAGCTTAAGCATTTCTTTGACAAGTTTGACAAGCTGGTCATGTAAGTCTTTATCTTTTTTGTTTTTAAAATCTATTCTTCGTATTGGTAAATTAGCTAAAAATGATATTGGATACCTTAATGAACCCTCTGGGATGCGAGCTGAATAAAATTGCATCACATGCAACCAATTAAATAATTTTGAATTTAACAACCCTAATAAATATTTATCCTCATATGTTTCCCCAATAACACTATGCACAGCCACTAGCATACCAACACCAGTATCATCCAATGTAGCTGTCAACCTGCTTGCAACACCACGCACTAATATTTTTTTACATTCAAATAAACGTCTTGTATTCTCATTTATAACATCACACTTGGGGTTCAGTTTGGGTATATACACAATGCGTTTATACAAATTTACTTTTTTACCCCAAAGAAATGCATACCTGTCTATATAACTGTTAGTGGCAATTTTACATCCGGTATTATCGTCAGAAATCCATTTATCCATTGCCCAATATTCAAAGCCCATAATACCAGTTCTTACTTTGGCAACTTTACTTAATTTATCGCTGTTTAACCATAATTTATCAGTAATTTTGTTAGAAGTATCATCTTGGTATATCGAAATTGTGTTTTCACGGGTTAATAAATCATCAATATTTACGCTGTCATATTTTTGATTTACAATATTACTAACATTATCATCATTTAATATTTTAAGCCTTATTTGTTTAACATTCTGTTTTTTGCCGTAAAATGTGACTGCCGTGGATATTAAAGCATCACCAAAAATACTTTTACATTTACCAAGGTCAGCAATCTCAAATATTGTCGCAGCATTTAATAGAAGTTCACGTAGCTTAGTTGCATAATCGGCAACAAAATATTTATTTGGCGTTATAAAACTGCAAATCCCATTCTCTTTAACCAAATCCAAGCTACGCTCCATAAATAATACATAGATATCATACGCGCCAACAGCACTACTAAAACGCTTGCTGTAAAATCCTTTTTCTTTTTCTAATTTCATAGTTCTAATATACGGCGGGTTTCCAAACACCGCATCGAAACCAGCGCACCCTCTCCCACCGGGAGAGGGCCGGGGAGAGGTCGTAAACACCTCCGGAAAAGCCACCTGGTAATTCAACGGCTTGACCTCATCCAAATTGCTGAAATACCCCTTTAAATTATCCCCCAGCTTCCGGTTCAGCCTTTTCTCCTCAATTTCTATTTCGTTTTTTAATTTTGCCTTTGGGTCATCCTCCACTTCCTTATAAAACTCCCCGTGCAGTTTCAACAGCGGCTTGATGTCCACCGCGTCATCCAGCCCCGGTATAGTGGTCTGGGCCTGCTTCTCCGCCAACTGCTCAATGGTCTGCCCCGAGATCAGCGAATTGCCGCAGCGGATGTTCAGCTCCAGGTTGGGCAGCAGCTTCCGGCCCTTTAAATCGTGGTAACTCAACCCCTCCAAAGCCTTCAGCATTAAATTAAGCTTGGTTATTTCCACCGCCCGCTCGTCCAGGTCCACCCCGTAAAGATTATGCTGTAATATCTTTTTCTTTATCTCCAAGTCGGAATAGAACGAGGTCTGCTTGCCCGCGGCCGCCCGGCGGTAGGCCTGCAAAAACAGGTCAAAGGCCTTTATCAAAAACGAGCCGGAGCCGCAGGCCGGGTCCAGCGCCTTGATCTTCTCTATTTCCGCAGTAGTCAAGTCCCTTCCCTCACGGGGAAGGGATTTAGGGTTAGGTCCTGCCCCGGTGGTTGACCTCACCCCTGCCCCTCTCCCGGAAGGAGAGGGATTTAGCAGTTCGCCCACCGTGTTCTTGACGATGTAATCCACGATGTATTCCGGGGTGTAGTAAATTCCCTGGCTCTTGCGCTTGGCCTGTTCCTTGTGCTCCTGCGCCTTTAAGCCGGACTTCTTGGTAACCCTCAGCATTTCGCCCAGGTAGTTCTCGTAAACCTCGCCGATGATGTGAACCGAGACGTTCTTGAAATCTATTTCGTTCAGCTCGGCGATGATCGGCGCCAGCGCCTTGTCGTCAATGTCAAAATGGTCAATGGCCATCGGCGCGAACAGCTCGGTGTTGAACTGCTCGTCCATTTCCTTAAACCACTTTTTAAGCTCGTGATACTTGTCGTCCCGGGAATTCAGGATGGCCCGGTGGACGTCCTGTCCGATGATGCCCTTGTCGTGGCAGACTTCCATGAATATCATCCGGTCAAGTATCTTCTGGGTGAACAGGTCTATCTGGTCCTTGTCGTATTTCTCCCAGTAATTCTTGTGCAGCTCCCGCCGCAGGCTGTCCCGCCAGCCTTTTAGTTTTACGAAGAACCTGGCCTTGATGTCCTCTATCTGCTTTTCTACGGGATAGTACAACGGATCGTCGTCCACCCTGCCTTTGGCCTGGCACAGCGGCGTCCGCTGGAATCTCATAAGAAAGGCCAGCCCCTCGTCGGACAGAATGTCCACGTATGAGTTGGGGTTGGCTCCGGGCCATAGCAGATCTATAAAGGCGTATTTCTTGTTCTGGTAAAGCCGGCCCTGTGTTTCGTTGTACAGCCGCCATTCCACGAAGTTGGTAAGTATGCCCCAGTAAAGCCCCTGCTTACGGCAATAACCGTAAAGCTGTTCTTGAAAGGTCTGATTGCGATAGCGCCCGTCCAGCTTGTCGGCTTTTTTGGCATCCTTGCACTCAACCACCAGGACGGGGTGTTTTTTGCTGTCATGCAGCAGAATGTCGGAGAACGTGCCGGTATTGGCCCCGATGTTCGTGCCCAAAGACCAATCGCTGCTTTTCCAGCCCAAGGCTTCCAATACCTTCAAGACGTAATCGCTCTGCGCCTGCATCTCGGCCATGCGGTGGATGTTGTTGGCTTTGGCCTGGGCGGCCAGTTTTTCAAGGGTGGTTCTTAGAATAGCCATGATGATAAAATTATTTAATCGGTTTACCGGGTATATCTTATGCGGCGGATAACCTGACCGGTGATTTGCATTTCCACGCCTGTGAGCGGCATTTCAACGCCTGTAAGCGACATTTCACCACCTGTGAGCGGCATTTCAACGCCTGTAAGCGACATTTCAACGCCTGTGAGCAGCATTTCACTACCTGTGAGCAGCATTTCACTACCTGTGAGCGGCATTTCACTACCTGTGAGCGACATTTCAACGCCTGTGAGCGGCATTTCAGTGAACGCAAGATTGTAAATGCCTATTTTGCAATAACTTCCAGCACAACTTCCAAAAACGGGCTAAACCTGTGGCGGTTTAGCCCGTTTTAATCGTTGCCCTAACAAGGCGTGGTTTCTTCCTTTTTGGGTTCCCCCTTATGGTTGGTATAGTTCCGGTACAGTATCTTGAAATTGAAAGTCTCGGCCACCCCCGGCTCGTTGACGAACAATTCCCGGCCCGCCTCGTTGATCACCTTCAGGCCCTTGTACAACAGCCCCTTCTTGTAATAATACTCCCGCACCTTCTGGGGCAGTTGGCTCAGCTTTTTGACCTCCTGGTCGGCGTCCGCGCTCAGCAGGGCCGCGGCTAAGGCCTTGCCCTCGGTTAAAAGGGCCTGGTTGTCGCTGCCCGGTATGTTGGCCGAATATTTCTCAAAATCCTTCACCATCAGGTCTATGGCCTGGGAGAATTCCTTTAGTTTGGCGTTGGATACCATTTTAAGCAGGGTATCCGGCGCCTGCTTGCCCATGTGCATGGCCCGTTTGGCCCGTCTTACCGCCCGGCGCATCCAGACCTTGGCTTTTCGGATGGCCTCGTTCTGCGCCGAGGTGGCGAATTTGGATTCCTGCTCGGTGGCCTCCCTGTCCTTGGCCGCTTCCCGCACTTCTTCCCTGACGGCCGCTACCTCGTCCACATACTTCGGCGGCAAAAGAATTGCCATGGATTTCCCCTGGGCCGTCGCGATGCCTATCGTGTAGCCGCCCTGTTCCACCAAACCGCTGCCCGAGAACCTTGACCCGATGATTATCAGTTCCTCCTTGCCCAGTTCAGTTATCATGCGCCGCTCCTTTCTTAGGTTAATTTATGCCGTAATAATACCTGAAATATGGCCCTTTTGTCAACAACAAAAAACCTTATTACAACAAAAAACCTTATCCGCTTTCTTCCTCGTCCCCAGCCCGGGGGTGCGCCTGCTTGTAAACCTTCTTCAGCCGGTCCACTGTGACATGAGTGTAGATCTGGGTGGTGGAAAGGCTGGCGTGGCCCAGCAGTTCCTTGACCGCCTTCAGGTCGGCCCCCCGGTCCAGCAGATGGGTGGCAAAGGAATGGCGCAAAGCGTGGGGGCTGGCCTTACCGCCGTAGTCCGAGCTTCGGATCCGAACTTTCACTATCCTCTGCAACTGCCGCCGGTTCAACTGGTTGCCGTTCCTGCCCAGGAATACAAATCCTTCGTCTTCCCTTTTGACCACTAGTTGTTTTAAAACCGCCGCCGAAGCCCGGGTCAGGGGCGCTATCCTTTCCTTGCCTCCCTTGCCTTTTACTTTCACCTGCAGGCCGGGAAGGTCCAGGTCCCGGGACTTCAGGCCCAGCAGTTCCGAGGACCGCAGGCCGCTGCCGTATAGCAGCTCCATGATGGCATCGTCGCGAAGTTTATCTTTGGGATCGCCCTGATGCGACTCCACTGCCTGAACGGCCTGGGCCTGGGACAAAAAACCGGGCAGTTTCTTGTCCAACTTGGGCGAGCGCAGTCCCATCACCGGGTTGACGGTAATGGCAAACTCCCTTAAGGCATATTTAAAAAAAGCCTTGATGGCCGAAAGCTTCCGGCCCAGCGACCGTTTGTCCAGTCCCTGCTGCTGCAGCCGGCCCAGGTACTGTCGGATATCGTTGCGGACGACCTTCCGCGGCTCCTGGTGTTTCAGGAAAACAAACAACTGGTTCACATCCCGGCGGTAGGCTTCCAGGGTGTTGTCCGAAAGGTTGCGCTCGGTCTTCAGGTATTTTATGAAATCTTTGATCATCGTTTATTGCTTGACTTTTGGACCGTGGTCAATTATCATTTGTTACTACCCTTTGGCCATTTTACCACAAAAGGCACAAAGGGCACAAAAGACTAATCCATTTAAGGTTTTGTTTGAGGAACTGTTGGCAAAATAGTATTTGTGATTTATGTGCTTTCTGTGGCTAAATAAAAACCAGCAACTTACATACATTCATGAAAACAAAAACATCTTTGGTCGGACGGTCATTCCAGGAAACCCTGGAACTGCTGGCCCCGCTGGGTTTCAAGGGTTTTCAGGTCAAGCAGCTGATGGCCTGGATCTGCCGGAATAACGTCCCTAACTTTTCGGCCATGACCGACCTGTCCCAAACCCTGCGGGATAAATTGGAGAAGGATTTTTGCCTGCACGAACTGTCCCGGGTGAAAAAAGTCTCTTCCCGGGACGGCGCCACCAAGCTGCTTTTGCAGGCCCGGGACGGACAGCAGATAGAATCGGTGGTCATCAGCGCTCCCGGCCGGCTGACCGCCTGCCTTTCTTCACAGGCCGGCTGCAAACTGGCCTGCTCCTTCTGCGCCACCGGAAAGATGGGCCTCGTCCGTAACCTGACGGCCTCCGAGATAGTGGACCAGTTATGCCTGCTGCAGGAGCTTTCGCCGGAACAAAGGATCACTAACGTGGTCTTCATGGGAATGGGCGAGCCGATGGAGAATTATGACCAGACGCTTAAGGCCGCCCGGATCATCAATTCCCATCAGGGGTTCAACCTGGGGGCCCGGCACATCACCATTTCCACCGCCGGGCTGGTGCCGGGAATTCTGAGGCTGATGGAGGAGCCGGAGCAGTTCAAGCTGGCCATTTCGTTGAACGCCGCTGATGACGCGGTTCGCAGCCGGCTGATGCCGGTCAACAAAAAATACCCGCTTAAGGCGCTGCTGGAAGCGGTCAAAAGATACAGCCACAAGAAGGGCAAGCTGGTTTTCTTTGAATACATCCTGCTGGCGGGCATAAATGACAGCCTGGAGGACGCCGAAAAACTGTCGCGCCTGCTAAAAGGAATACCCGGCAAGGTAAACCTGATCCCTTATAATCCCGGGGGCCGGGAAAACGACCTGCAGCCGTCATCGGTGGAAGCCCGGCGCGCCTTTTACGACAAACTTTGCCAGCTGGGCGTGGCGGTAACCTTCAGGGCCAGCAAGGGTCAGGATATCAGGGCGGCCTGCGGCCAGTTGAAGGCGGCTTCAGTTTCATGAGTTTTTAGCCCAGTCCTTATTTAGTTGCCACTGAAAAAGATCCTTTTCCCACCGAAACACGCTAATAACACGAAAAATTTATTTGTTAAAAATAATTGCCATTCATGACCTTACGAATATTTTACTGGGAATATATTTTAGTGAATTTCGTGTGTTTAGGTGGTTTTTCAGGGAGAACTATTTATCCGCCAAAGCTTTAGCGTAGGAGGAAGGGCTGGGCTAAAAACATTTGCATTACTTTCCTGCTATGGACGACAGATATTCCTTGATGCCCAGAAACACAGACCTGGCTATCTTCTCCTGAAACTCGGCGGTCAAAAGCAGGGCCTCCTCCTTAGGCACTATGATGAAGGCCGGCTCCACCAGAAAAGACGGCATCTGGGTGGCCCGGCACAACGCCAGGTTGCCGTAATAGAATCCGTGATCCGGCAGGGGCAATGTTTTTTGAAACTGGCGGTGGACCGCAAAGGCCAGGTCCCGGCTGAAAGGCTGGTAATAATAAGTTGAAAAACCGCTGTCCTCTAAGGGATTGACCCCGTCGGGCGAGGCGTTGTTGTGGATGCTGACCAGCAGGTCCGCTCCCCAGCTGACGGCCCGGACCGGCCGCTGGTAGATCCCCACAGATTGCGATCCTTCCCGGGGGTAATAAATTTTGGCCCCGGCGTTTTTGAGCAGATTACCCAGCCTTTTGGATATCTGCCAGTTGACTTCTTTCTCCAAAGTGCGCAGAGGTCCCACTGCTCCGTTCTCCGGCGAATGTCCGGCGTCGACGGCTATCTTGATCCCGGCCAGAGGCCGGTTTTTTTGTACCCTGGGCCGGGGCCGGATCTCTATCTCCAGGTTGTTCTGCTGATACCGGGAATCATATCCCCACAAAGGTTGGCTTAAAAATATCTCCAGTTCCACCTCGCCGTTCTGGACCTGCCGCCAGCGGATGTCTTTCACTAAATTATCCAGAGGGTCATAGCGCACCCAATCCAGGTCGGCCTGGGCCCCGAAGATCAGAAGTTTAAAGGACATTCCGTCCGGCGAAGCTTCGCCACTAAAGGCGCAGGGCCGGGAAAGCGAGAACCTGACCAGCGCCTTCTCTTCCCGTTTGAAAGTGCGCGCCACCGCCAGCTTGGCGCTGACCATCGGTCCCGGCCAGGATTTTACGGCGACCGATATTTTTTTGACCCAGGCGTCCTTGTTGTTGGCCAGTCTAACCCGGTAATTTTCTCCGGCGCTGCCGGTCAGTTCCAGGTTCACTCCCGGAGGCAGAAATATCTCGTATCCCAGATCTGGCCCGGTCTTAAGTACCGTCACCGAATCCCTGGAAACCGCCCAAAACATCAGGCTTTCCGGCCAGGCGCTGATCCTGGCCTGGGATGAATCCACCGCCATCATCCCCAGGGTGTCCACCAGGTACAAATATATTTTTTCGGAATACCATTGATTCCGGCTTGTTACCAGATAGCTTCCCATATAAGTGCCGGGCAGGGTCAGGGTGTCGGGCGTAATTGAATCGGAGAAGGCCAGCGCTTTTTCATCCGGCTCCAGCCGGCCGTTCCGCTCGTCCATGGGAATGCCCTGCCCCCGGCCGATGGAGAAGCTGGCCTTGCGGCCGGGCGTGCCCCTGAAGGCAACCGCGATGCGGTCGCCGGCCCTGACTCCCAGTTCCTGGCCGGGAGTGATGGTGGAATGAACTATGGCCAGACTATCGGAACTGATCAGGATATTGCGGGGGGCTACATTCACCTGGCGGATCAGGCTGTCGGTCAGGCCGTTCTTCTGGGCCAGAAGTTTTATCTGGAATTGTCCGGCAGTAAACGGGATATAGGCCAGAAAGGCCCCGTTATGGTAGACCTCGGCCTTCTGCCCGTTCACCCACAACTGGCTGCCCGGAGTGACCGAGCCGATGAGAAAAGACTTGGCCACCGGGCCGATGTTGTCTCCTTCCCGGGGATAGACCAGGTCTATCCGCGGCTGGGCCGACAGGAATGCGGCCAGGGCGCATAAGATGGTGAATAGGAAAAATAAATTTTTCATGATCGGAAATTCTTTATTGTTTTCTGTCCGGTGCAGGGTTTATGCCGAGTATCAGCCATTGACCTATAAGGCCATGAATGGCCTCTGTTAGCATGTGGCGCCCATACTTAGCCCAGCCCTTAAGGGCTGGGCTAAGAACAAACAATAGTTTTCAATTTCAAGCCGTTCACGGCCTTCATAGTCTTTTTCTTGAACTCATCCCCTGTCCCCTTCTCTTATTTATTTTGCTTCGACACGCTCAGCACAAGTCCAAGAGAAGGGATTCAAGGGGTTGAGTTAGCATTTACCCAAAAACGTAAAAGTGTAAGAGGGCATAGTGTAATTATTTTACTTTGCGAGACGAAAACCGAGGTAGTAGTAGCGGCAGTCCGGATCGAGGAAGTAGTGGCGGTAGGCAGTGCGGCAGCTGCCAGCACTATTGTCCCAGCTGCCGCCGCGGTGGACGCGATACTTACCCGTGGCCGGCCCGGTGGGGTTGCTTGAAGGCGAACTGCCGTAGTAACTCTCATCATACCAATCATTGCACCACTCCCACACGTTGCCCGCCATGTCGTATGCGCCATAGGGGCTTGCGCCCGTTGCAAAGAAGCCCACCGGGGAACTATAGGTAAAGGTATCGGGTGCGGTATTGTAATAGCTATTACATTTGGTGGAATCCCAGGTGCTGCCCCAGGGCCAGTAGTTGGTAGAGTCCGTGCCCCGGGCCGCTTTTTCCCACTGGGCCTCGGTGGGCAAATAGCCTCCGGCCCAATTATAGAAGGCGAATGCCTCATACCAACTTACGCCCACCACCGGGTGGTTGGGGAAGCCCGGGCCGCTGTTGTAATTCCCGGTTGACCAATAAGCAGGTTCGGTTATGCTGTTGGTGGTTCTCCAGTTCCAGCCTTCGGCAGTCCAGTAGGCGCTGTAGGTATAGCCTCCGGCGTCCATAAAGGCCTTATACTGGCTGTTGGTAATTTCGTATTTGCTGATCTGGAACGCGTCAAGGTAAACAGTATGCTGGGGTTGTTCATTCGTCATTGCATAGGGATCATCGGGCAGGCTGCCCATTTTAAAGTTGCCGGCAGGGATGGATATCCAAACAATATTCGCTGAAACAGTTGCGAAATTCCAAACACTTGACCAACTTGATGATCCAAAACTGTCAGATGCGTTCACCCGCCAATAATATGTAGTATCACAAACAAGCCCGCCAATAGCTTGGCTTGTGCTTGCCAGCCCGCTTTGGTTGTAAACAAAACTACCAAAAGTGTTGCTGGTTGAAACCTGTAAGGTATAGCTGGTGGCCCCGCTGCTGGCGTTCCAGGTTAAGGTTGGGTTTGTGGTAATGCCGGCAGCCCCGTTAGCAGGTGTACTTAAAGTTGGCGTGGCTGGTGGATTGCCAGTTGTAAAACACAAAAGGCTTGACCACTCCGATGTACCACTGCTATTAGTTGCGTTCACCCGCCAATAATATTTCGTTCCGGCAGTGAGGCCGCTTATTGCCTGGCTGGTGCCTGTAAGCCCGCTTTGGTTATAAATGAAACTGCCAAACAAACTATCTACCGAAACTTGCAGGGCATAGCTGGCGGCCCCGCTGCTGGCGTTCCAAATCAGCGTTGGGTTCAAGGCAACGCCGGTAGCGTTATTGGCAGGCGTTGATAAAACTGGTGCGTTGGGAACAGTAGTAAATACGCCGTCATTACCATAACTTGTACCGCCGCTATTAGCAGCGGCAATGCGGTAATGGTATATTGTGCCGGGGGACAAACTGCCAATGCTTGCATTCACAGCCACTACACTGGTTCCCGTGCCTGCATTCTGGGTTGTAGTTATCATACCATAGCTGGTAGTCGTTCCAGATTGGAAATAGTATGTGGTAACATCATTATTGGGGTTAACCGTACCATTCAATTGGGCTGTAGTTTGGGTGACATTGGTTGTTGCATTTGTTACAACTATCGGAGCCGTGGCCGAAGTGGTGGTAAATTGCCAAAGGCCCGTCCAATCGGAGGAATTAGCCTTTTTATCGGCCTTCACCCGCCAGTAGTAGCTGGTGGAATATGACAATCCGGTAACGGTGTCACTGGTTGAAACGATGCCGCTTTGGTTGTAAACAAAATTAGTGCAGGCGGCATTGGCGGAAACCTGCAAGGCATAGCTGGCCGCGCCTTCGCTGGCGGTCCAGGTAAAAATTGGATTGATAGAAATACCAGTTGAAGTGTCGGTTGGCGAGCTAAGCTTTGGCGCAGCAGGCGGTATCACCGGATCCACCGGGTTGTTAAAACTGAATTTCTTGGAACAGCCCATTACAATCAGCAATGAGCAGGCGACAATTATCAATGTTTTTTGTTTCATGGCTAGAACCTCCAGGTATATGCCATAACAAACTCACCCTCACTCCCTCTCTTGTAAGAGAGGGCCGGGGTGAGTTCAATAGCGGTTTGCTTGGTCAACTCCGGGTGCGCCTTGGTTCTTAAAAACCACGAAACCAAGTTTACCGCCCCCACTCCGATGGCGGCATACGAACAAATGGCGGCGGTTTTGTTTTTACTGTCGGTCTCGTCCCGGTATTTTGTGGCATCGTCGGAGGTGGTGGCCGCCAGATATTTGTTATACGAGTCATTGGCTCCGGTATAGTACAAATATGTTATCCCGGCCAGCAAAGCGGTACCGCCCAAACTTACATAAGTCAAAGTTGGCAATTTAAGTTTAGTTCTTCTGACCTCGCGGTCTAAACTATCTGCTACAAACTGCTTTCTTCTATACTCTACCTGGGCTTTTCTTCTGGCTTCAACATTAGCCGACCATCGCCCGAGTTCTACTTTTGCAAGGCTATCTTGTATCGCCTTTTCCTGGGCCAGCCTTTGCTGCTCAACTTGCTGACGGGCTTTGGCTTCGGCCTGGGCCGCGGCTATGCTGTCGGCAATCTCTTTCTGCTGCATGGCTTCCAGCTGCTCCTTGGTCGGCCCGGTAGCCTGGACAATCTCCTGGGCGATGTCGTTCATATAGGTCAGCAGTTGGTCCATTTCGCCCCGGTAGTTCTTTATGCAGGCCTTTTCCACCTTGCCGGTCTTCACGTCCAGCAGGCGGATGTTCACCGTCCAGGTCTGGCCGAACTTGCCCACGCTGCCGCCGACCATCTTTTGCACCGACAGGTATTGGCCTACTTCTATCAGACAGGCGGTCTCGTTGCAGGCCCCGCTTTGGGCAAAGCCCTGTTCCTTTAATATTTCGTCCCGCTTGGAACGCTCCACGATCTCGTAATAATTGGTATTGTCCCGCTTGGAACGCTCCACGATCTCGTAATAATTGGTATTGACCAAATACGAAAGCAAGGCGTTGGTTAAAATTTCCCCGTCGCTTTTGGAGATGCCGGTGGCGGACAGGTCCATTACAGCCAGCGTGGTCTTGCGCGGGGTTTGGGCTAGGGCTGGAATTGCGGCCAACGCCGCAGCCAGCAGGAACAATACAATTCTTCGCATGTTTGTGCCCCCGTTATATGTTTTTGGTATTTTCCATTCACTGTAGGGGCAATTCACGCGTCCTACGTAGCCGCTAAAGGTGGCGTAGTGGGATGAATTGCCCCTACGTTATTGGTACAGGGGCGGTCGGTCTACATCATCGGTATATTAACTTTCTTCTTCTTGGCCACCTGCTTGGCAATGTCATATCCCGCGTCCACATGGGTTTAACCTATCCCCTACACCCCTTCCCTCGGAAGGGGCCGGGGGTTGGGTTGGTGCGGGCAGGCACGAAGCAGCAATAATATTAGCCGCTCGCCGCGCTCTTCCCCGCCACCTGCCCCGAACTCCAGGCCCATTGCAGGTTATACCCTCCGGTATCTCCGTCCACATCCAGGATCTCCCCGGCAAAGTAAAGCCCGGGGATTTTTTTTGATTCCAGCGTCTCGGGTATGACCTCGCGCAGGTCCACCCCGCCCACGGTTACCTGGGCTTCCTTGAACGGCCGGACAGCTTTTACCTTGGCCGGCCAGGCTGTAATATTGGATGCCAGCTTTTTTATTTCTGTTTCCGAAAGATGGGCGGTATCTTTTCCCGGATCTATCTTGGATTCCCGGATTAGCATCTGGCCTATTTTTTGGGGCAGCAGGCCGTTGAAAAATTCCTGGGCCGGGCGGGAACTTATATTCTTGGCCCTTCTGACCAAAACGGATAACATTTCCAGACTTGTCTGTCCCGGAACAAAGTTCAAAAAACACTGTTTACGGCCTTCTCCCAGAATTCGGCTGCTTTTCAAAGCCAGCGGCCCGGAGAGGCCGTATTTGGTGAACAACCCTTCATCGATCAACTGCAGGATTTTTTTTGAGCCTTCGAAAACTGTAAGGCCCATATCCAGCCTGATCCCCTGCAGCTTGTGGTACCAGTTTCCCTCCAGTTCCAGGGAAGCCAAGGCCGGCCTTAAGGGCGTGACATTATGCCCCAGCTGCCTGGCCAGTTGATACCCGCCTTCTCCGCCCCCCAGCTGGGGCGCGGCCGCCCCGCCGCAGGTCAGGATCACAGCCTGGGCCTGATGCGATTGCCCTCTTTGGTGCAGTAAAAATCCGGTCTTGGTTTTTTTGATGTCCACTATCTCGGAATGCAGGTTGACCTCTATTCCCAGATTTCCCATCTCCCGCTCCAGCGCCAAAAGCACAGAAGGAGCCTCGTTGGATTTTGGAAAATAACGGCCCCGGGCGTCGCAGTAATATTCTATTCCCAGTCCCTCAAAAAATTCCAATGTTTGTTTCAATTCAAACTGGGACAACACCATATCGGCCACGGTCGGTACCGGAGTGTGGAAGTGCTTCGGAGCCAGGTCGCGGTTGGCGAAGTTGCAGCGCCCGTTGCCGGTGGCTAAAAGTTTGCGGCCTAAGGAGCGGCTCTTCTCCCATAGCCGCACTTTGGCCCCGCCCCGGGCTGCGGCGATGGCCGCAATCATGCCCGAGGCACCGCCGCCTATTATGTGTATCTCTTTTTTAGGCATTAATGGCTTTGTTGCGTGAATAAGGGGTAATTTGGTATAATCTGGCTATGATTAACGAACTGAAAGGGGCCAGAAGGTGAAAACATCGCTCAACAATCAAAAAGGCATCACACATAAAACCAA
>JACQXR010000023.1 GCA_016208585.1 candidate division TA06 bacterium
CCCAATCCAAATGCCTTATCCCATATGACATCTAACGACTAAACGTATCTGAAGTTCAGAGCCTGCCGGCGGGGAATTTAGCGGAGCGCCGCAGGCGCAGAGCCGGATACGCTCCGCTATGCGGCGTCAGGGCAAAACGAATAGACGGGAACTTGGATGGTTTTTTAGGCATCCTTTGCTCATGGAAGGTCCGATCAATTGCCTTCGCTATATCCGGCTTTAATACTTTTTCTCCGCATTGGGTACAGACGCCCCTAGGAACATTTTCAAAGATGAATAAACGCCCCTGCCATCTGGCTTCCCGGGGCATAAACCGTTCTTTCACAGAGCCGCCGCAATAGAAGCAATCACTATATTTCTTTACCATAGACGTTGTAGTGAACGTTAGCCGAACTATTAACACCTTCCTTTACCGGTTTCTTGATTTATCCCTCAAGCTCAATCTTCCGAAGCTGAAGCGCATTCAGCCTCTTCTTGATATCAAACATTTCCTTTTTGATTTTCCGCAGCTCCAATTCGTTCTTAACCTTCGCCAAGTATTTTGCTCCAAGCTCATGGGTTATGTATTTTTCCAGCTGACTTCTCAAAATCTTAAGATAGGGATTCCCCCAGATCGCTCCATCTCGATATTCCAATTTTCCGGCCCGTATGCCTTTGATAATGAAATCCCGATCCACTCCGTATTCAGCCTTTGCGGTTACGTCGCTGAGCGTCGCACCCTTTCGATTCCATTCGCCATATTCAGCCATTTGTCACCTCCTTACCAAATATAAAGATTGGCCTGCCGGCGTGGGCAAGTTAAAACCCGAATCCGGCGATAACTTATTTCTATTTTGCATTATCGAACTCAACATGCTTATTCACTTCGTCCCGAACGGATGTGATAATCATTTATGGCGCGGCAGGCTAAATTTTGACTATCCGGCCGTCCTTCATCACCGGCACGGTGCTGCTGGCATCGGGCTGAGTGGCATACTCTATGTCAGTAAGATAACCCA
This sequence comes from candidate division TA06 bacterium, assembly GCA_016208585.1. NCBI lineage: Bacteria > candidate division TA06 bacterium. The sequence continues at coordinate 999 of JACQXR010000023.1, forward strand.
GGCCGGCCAGGTAGCTGCCATGGTCGCTTTCCCTGACGGCCCTGGTCAGACGGCCCTTATGCTTTTCATAGATATCCCGGGCCACCCTGGCGCCGTCGTTCAGTTCGGCATCGGGGGATTGGTCCTTGATCAGTTTAGTCAGATATCCGGCGCAGAGCAGATCCTCCAGCGAGACCCGGCCCTGTTTGCCGGAACATAACAGGACTATCTCGGCCGAGGCTCCGGTCAGCACCGGGACCAGAGCCTTGGCATTTATCAGGCAGCCCACCGCTATCAGCGATGCCCCCTTGGCCCGGGCCACCGCCACCGTCCCGTTGGTGGTGGCCATCAAAAGGCTTTTGCCCTTTACTTTTTCCGGGGTAAACTCCAACGGGGAATTCCCAAGGTCAAAACCGTTGATTTTGTTGCCGTCCCGTTCTCCGCACAAGACCACCGTTTCCCGGCCCATGGTCTCGGCCAGCCGGGTGGTTTCCTCAATGCTGGCCAGGGGAATTATCTCCTTGGCACCGGCCTCCAGCGCCGCCACCATGGAGGTGGAGGCCCGAAGCACGTCTATCACCGCCACCGCCTTGCCGGCAAAACCCTGCTCCGGCATTTCGGCCGGTATCACGGCTACGTCGATCCTGATGCTCAAATTTTATCTCCTAGACGAGGTGTCGAATGAATCCCACCCCCGGGAATCGGAGGCGTTCTCGATGCCCCTTAAGCGGAGCTTGAATTCGTCGGCGTTGGTCACGCTTTGCAGGGCGGTCTCGTAAGAGATCATCCCGTCGCGGTAATGTTTCATGATGGACTGGTCGAAGGACTGCATCCCGTACTGGGTGTTGCCCTCCGAAATCAGCTGGGGGATCATCAGGGTTTTCAACGGGTCCAGCAGATGCTCCTTGACCGTGGGGGTGTTGATCATAACCTCCACCGCCGGCACCCGGCCCTTGCCGTCGGCCCGGGGCAGCAACCGCAGGCTGATCACTCCGATCAGGGTGGCGGCCAACAGCACTCTAACATGTTCGTGCTGGTGGGGCGGGAAGAAGGAGATCACCCGGTTGATGGTCTCCGAGGCGTTCAGGGTGTGCAGGGTGCTCATCACCATGTGCCCGGTGTCGGCGGCCTGAAGCGAGGTGGCCAGGGTGGTCTTGTCCCGGATCTCGCCGATCAGGATGACGTCCGGATCCTGACGCAGCACGTGCTTCAGGGCGGCGGCGAAAGACAGGGTGTCGGTGCCCACCTCCCGCTGGCTGATGATGGACTTTTTATCGCGGAACAGGAACTCAATCGGGTCCTCCACCGTGATGATATTCCGGTTGTCGGTGTCGTTGACGTGTTCGATCATGGCGGCCAGGGTGGTGGATTTGCCGGAGCCGGTGGTGCCGGTGACCAGCAGCATCCCCCGGTGGCTTAAAGCCAGATCCTTGATGATGGGCGGCAGGGCCAGCTCTTCAATTTTTTTGACCGAGACCGGAATGGCCCTTAAGGCCAGGGCCACGCTGCCGCGCTGCATGTAAACGTTGACCCGGAACCGCCCCAGCCCGGCCACTCCGATGGCAAAGTCCAGCTCCTTTTCCTCGGCGAAAATCTGCTGCTGGTCCTTGGGCATCAGCTGCAAAGCCACCTGTCTAAGCTCCTCCGGGGATAAAGGAGGTTCATTCAAGGGCTTCAACGATCCGTCTATCCTGAACACCGGAGGCATGCCGGCCTTTAAATGAAGGTCGGAAGAATTTTCCTTGACCACCCGTTCCAGGGTTTGTTTTAAATCCATCTTAGGCCCTCTCTAAATACTTTCCGGTTCTGGTGTCTATCTTTAACAGGTCGTCCTGATTGATGAACAGCGGCACCTGGACCACCAGCCCGCTCTCCAAAGTGGCCGGCTTGGTGACCGAGGAGGCGGTGTCCCCTTTGAAACCGGGCTCGGAGTGGGCCACCTTTAGGATGACGAAGGTCGGGATCTCGATCCCGATCACGTTCTCGTCGTGCATCAGCGCCTGGATCTCGGTGTTCTCCTTTAAAAAATCCTTGATGTCCTGGAACATTTCCCCGGGCAGGCTGGTCTGCTCATAGGTCTCGCTGTCCATCAGCATATACCTGTCGTCGCTGTGGTACAGGTACTGCATCCTGCGGCGTTCCAGCCTGACCTCGGCGATGGATTCGCCGGAGCGGAAGGTCCGCTCGATTACCGCGCCAGTCTTGACGTTCTTCAGTTTGGTGCGGACAAAGGCTCCGCCCTTGCCGGGTTTGACGTGCTGAAATTCCACCGTGTAAAAAAGCTGTCCTTCGTAGTTCAGGACCATCCCATTTCTAAGATCCGCGGTGCTGGCCAATTTTTTCTCCTTGACGGTTTGGGTATATTATTTGATGATGTAACTATTCAACCACTTATGGAAAGCGGGCCGAACCATACATTGCCAATCGCTTCCGGATTTAGCCACATAAAGCACATAAGCCACAAAAATACTTCTGCTAATACATCAAAGAGAGAACAAACATTTAGGAATAAAGGAATATATGCCCCCTAAAAGACACGAATAAAATCGTAAGCAGAATAATTATTGAAATTAATTGTTTTGTGCCCTTCGTGCCTTTTGTGGCTGAATAGATACGCAAAAACATACCTCGTAAACTTTTTCCAGCAACCCCGGACCCAGTTTTTTATGCACCGCATATGCGGCATCTACGATTTTCTTTGCCTGCTCTTCTTCTTTTGGTGACAGCGGTATATAATTCATGATTTTCGTGCCTTAGTGTCTTTGTGGCAGAATACCTATTTGATGACTATTAATTCTTTTGGCGATTTGCTTAAAATCCGGCAGCCTTTGGCGGTGACCGCCGCCAGATCCTCTATCCGCACCCCGCCCCAGCCCGGCAGATAGACCCCCGGCTCCACCGTCACCACCGAGTTTGCCGGCAGCAGATTCGCCGACTTGCTGCCCACACCCGGAGCCTCGTGCACCTCCAGACCCACCCCGTGGCCCAAGCCGTGGCCGAAGTACTTGGCATAGCCGGCAGAATCGATCACCGAACGGGCGGCACCATCGGCCTCCTGCCCTTTGATCCCGGCCTTTAGCGCCTTAAGCCCGGCCAGCTGTGACTTGAGCACAGTGTTATAGACCATAAGGTGCCTGGGGCTTGGCTGTCCCACGCAGACTGTCCGGGTCATGTCGGAATGGTAGCCCCGGTATACCGCCCCGAAATCAAAGACTATGAAATCGCCTTTCCGTATCTTCCTCTCCGACGGCTGGGCGTGAGGCAGGGCGCTGTTGGGCCCCGAGCCGACGATGATGTCAAACGAAGGGCCGCTGGCCCCCAGAGTCTTCATGATGGACTCCAGTTTGTAAGATACCTCCAGCTCTGTCATTCCCGGTTTTACGATCTTAACGATCCGGCTAAAAGCCCGGTCGGCTATGGCGGCGGCCCGGGCGATTTTTTTTATTTCGTCCGGGTCTTTGATCTTGCGCAGTTCTTCCGGCAGCCCGGCCAGCGGCAAAAGTTTTTTATTCTTCAGTTCTTTCTGCAGCGATTCATACTGGTGATATTTCAGGTCGTTCTTTTCAAAGCCGATCCTTTTGGCTTTTTTAAAGTCGGAGTTTAAAAACAATTCCTCCCAGATCCCTTTTTTTATTATGACGCTCCTGGCCCCTTTCACTTCCCGCTTTACCTGTTCCTGATAGCGGAAATCGGTGAAAAATACCGCTTGCCTTTTTGAGATCCACAACAGGCCCGAACTTCCGGTATAACCGGTCAGATATCTGATGTTGATCAGGCTGGTGATGATTATGCCGTCGGCCTTTTGGGCGGCCAGGGCCTTTCTGATGCCGTTTATTCTTTGACGGTGAATGTCGAACATAACTACTCCGGGGTTTTGAGTGTCAGGTGTTTTCTGTCTTTGGCGATTCTGGTCAATATTTTCACCCGGCGGCAGCGTTTATCTTTGCGGACTACCGGCCGCCGCCGGATTTGGTTTATGCTCACGCTGAAAGCGTGCAGGGTTATAGCCGGTGGGCTTCAGCCTCCGGTAATCGTAGTTACCCCCGTCAAGCGCCCTGACAGGGCGCAGGGAATATGGGGCCATTGCATATTACATTCCCCCGCCCCGCTGGGGCGTAACTGCCAGACATTTTCCGGTTTCGCGCCGAAGGCGCGGAGGTTGTCAGCCTGCGGCTTCAGCCGCAGGCAACCGTTGGACGCACCGCCCGCGCCCGAAAAGCGGCGCAGGGATGATACCCATCGCCTCTTTGGGGCGGCCGGTCAATTTCCGCATTAGCCTGCGTTTGAAACCGCAGGCTATATTTCCCCGCCCCGCTGGGGCGGTTTATGGGTTTTCATAAAGTTCTTATTTTCCCAAGCGCTTGTTCAATATTATTCATAACTTCTTCGTTTTTAAAACGCCATACTGTTAACCCGTGTGTTTTGATTATACGATCCCGCTCGGCATCGTAGTCTTTCTGTTTTTCATGAACCCCGCCGTCTATTTCCACTACCAACTTTATTTTATCGCAATAGAAATCGGCAATAAAGCCATCTATTATCTGCTGCCGCCGGAAATGCAAGCCGTTAACTTTATTTCCTTTAACCGCATTCCAAAAACATTTCTCAGCCACGGTCATTTCCCGGCGAAGCTGCTTGGCTACGGCAAGTTTTATTTGGGTATAGCGCTGATTACGGATCATTTTTCTTTAACCCATCCCCCGGCCCCTTCCCTCGACCTGTCCGCCGCAGTGGTAACGAAGGAGGAGGGAAGGGGTGAAACCTATCCCCCTTACCCCCTTTCCTCGAGGAAAGGGGGAACCAAAGGGGGTTAGGTTCAAACCGAAAAGGGAAAAAGTGGTATAGTATAAAGTGTTACTTTACTTTGCGGGGCGAAAACCGTTGTTGTTGTTGCGGTTGTCCGGGTTGTTGTTGTTGCGGTTGGCAACGCGGCAGTTGTTATCGTTGTTGTTGAAGCTGCCGCCGCGGAGCACGCAGGCATCGCCTTTTACAGTCCGCCCCCTATCGTTATC
>JACQXR010000024.1 GCA_016208585.1 candidate division TA06 bacterium
AAGGCGATGATTCAAAAGTCCGAGCGGCCGAAGTTCAAGGTCCGGCATCACAGCCGGTGCCGCCGCTGCGGAAGGGCCCGGGCGTTCTACCGCGACTTCGGCATCTGCCGGATCTGCCTGCGGGAGATGACCCTGAGGGGCGAAATCCCCGGGATGGTCAAGGCCAGCTGGTAGGGAATCTGAACTTTGGCAAAGAGCCAAAGTTCAGTAATACCTAAGCACCAAGCTCTAAATCCTAAATCACCGCCTTTGGCGGGATCCCGATATTGCGGGACAAATATCAATGTCCCAAATGCCTAACTCGATACAAACAATTTGGATTTTTGAAATTTGTTAATTTGAATTTGTTTAGTCCGCCGGATTCGATATTAGAATTCCTGCCTTCGCCGTAACAACGCCCGGCATAATGGCACGGCTTCGTGCAGGCAGGTCGAATTTGCCAAAGTTTAACATTTAGCCGTTATCAAGATTCACCAGAGCATTTTTAGGAGATAATACGAGATGTCGATGACCGATCCCATTGCCGATATGCTGACCAGGATCCGCAATGCCGGGAAAGCCAAGATGAAGAGGGCGGACGTTCCGGCCTCCAAGATGAAAATGGCGATCACCAAGATCCTTCTGAGGGAACGCCTGATCTCCAATTTCAAGTACATCGCCGACGGCAAGCAGAACATGATCCGCATCTACCTGCGCTACGACGATGACGGAAAGCACCTGATCAAGGGCCTGGTGCGCCGCAGCACTCCTGGTTTAAGGGTTTATGCCTCGGCCGACAAACTGCCCCGGGTCCGCAGCGGAATGGGGCTGGCCATCATCTCCACCTCCAAGGGCCTGATGACCGACCGCGAGGCCCGCAAGAACAAACTGGGCGGCGAGGTGGTCTGCTACCTGTGGTAAGCTTGGAAAGCTTGAAAGGTTGAAAATGTTTAAAAGGGTTGAACAGGGCTTGCCCACCCGCCTGTCGGCGGATAAGAAGAAATGCTGATATGTATTGTTTACGAAGGGTTGAAACGGTTCGGGACATTTCGGACATTTAGAACCTTTGGAACATTTAGAACATCTGTAATATTGAGTTAAGGAGATATAAAAAGTGTCGCGGATAGGCAGAAAGCCAATAGAGATTCCTAAAGGGGTCAAGACCGAGCTGGTCGGGCAGAAGATAAAAGTGACCGGGCCCAAGGGCGCCCTGGAGCTGGAGATACATCCCAACATCAAACTGGATATCAAGGACGGCGTCCTGACGGTGATCCGGGCCTCAGACGAAAAGTTCGACCGGTCCCTGCACGGCCTAACCCGGGCCTTGGTGTTTAACGCGGTCACCGGGGTCAGCCAGGGTTTCACCAGAGTGCTTCAGATCTACGGAATCGGGTTCAAGGCCATCAAGGACCCCAAGGGCCTGACCCTCAACCTGGGATTTTCCCATCCCATCAATATGGAAGCTCCCCAGGGCATCGAGTTTGACCTCACCGACGAACCCGCCCAGAAAGTCTTGGACAAGACCTACCAGAGCAGCATCGTGATCAAGGGCATAGACAAGCAATTAGTGGGCGAGGTGGCGGCCACCATCAGGCGTTTCCGCAAGCCGGAGCCGTACCAGGGCAAGGGGATCCGCTACCAGGGCGAGCACATCCGCCGTAAGGCCGGCAAGACCGCGGCCGGGGCCACCGGCGCATAATAATACTCCCGCGAAACACGCCAACATATCGCTATAAACGTTCAGCGTTTACCGTTTACTGTTTACAGTTAGGCTCAACAGCAAACGGCAGACAATAAACAGTAAACAGTAAACATTGTAATAAAAGCAAAAAACAGGTATTAGACAAATGGCAGACAAGGCGAAAGAAAAACGAGACGCCCGCCTCAGGCGGCATGTACGGATCCGGCGCAAGGTTCAAGGCACATCCGAAAGGCCACGGCTCTGCGTCTTCCGCAGCAACAAGTTCATTTATGCCCAGGTGATAGACGACACCCAACATGCGGTGCTGGCGGCTTCCGGCAAGATGGAGGGGCTGGAAAAAGGCAAGCTGGCCCAGAGCAAGCAGGTGGGCAAGAAGATCGCCCAGCTGGCTTTGGCCAAGGGCATCAAACAGGTGGTGTTTGACCGGGGCGGATATATTTATCACGGCAGAATCAAGGCGCTGGCCGAGTCGGCCAGAGAAGCCGGGTTGCAATTCTAAAAAAATATTTGGGAGATAAAGACCAGTGGCAAGGATCAACTTGAATAGTCTGGGCGAGCTCAAGGAGCAGGTGGTCCACATCAACCGGGTGGCCAAGGTGGTAAAGGGAGGAAAGCGCTTCGGTTTTACCGCTCTAGTGACAGTGGGTGATGGAAACGGCCATGTGGGAATCGGCAAGGGAAAGGCCCGCGAAGTTTCCGAGGCCATCCGCAAGGCCAATGAGGACGCCAAGAAAAGCCTTAAAAAATATTCGGTGGTCGACGGCAAGATCCCCTACATGGTAATGGGCAAGTACGGGGCCAGCGAAGTGGTCTTAAGGCCGGCCGCCGCCGGAACCGGCGTGATCGCCGGCAACGTGGTCCGCTCGGTGCTGGAGGTCTGCGGCGTTACCGACATCCTGACCAAGAGCCTGGGCTCCAATAATCCCCATAATCTTTTAAAGGCCACCATCGACGGGCTGGCTCAGCTTAAGCAGCCGGCCGAAATTCTGGAGGAGCGCAACCGGGGCAAGGCCGGGGCCGCCCCCGAGGCCAAACCGCAGACGCCAGTCGAAGAACATCCGGCCCAGGCTGGGTCCGAAGAACAGCCGAACCAGGTGCCGGCCGAGGAACCTCCGGTCGCAGTCTAATCGTCCGGCAGTTCAAGCAAAATAGCCTTTCATCATACCGCCATAAAGGAAAATTAACGTGCCCAAAAAAATATTACGGATAACCCAGATCCACTCCACCATCGACCGGGCTGAAATCCAGCACCGGACCATCAGGGCTTTAGGGCTGCGCAAGCTTTATCATACGGTGGAGAAGGCCGACACCCCGCAGATCCGGGGGATGGTAAAAAAAGTGGAGCATCTGCTGAAAGTTGAGGAGATCAAGGAAGGAGGCAGCCGCAAATGAAACTGGACCAGATCAAACCCAATCGGGGCGCGGTCAAAAAGGCCAAACGGAGGGGCTGCGGCACCGGCTCGGGCCACGGCGGCACTTCCACCAAGGGCCACAAGGGCCAGAAATCACGGGCCGGCTCCGGAGCCAGGGTTCCTTCATGGTTTGAGGGCGGACAGATGCCGCTGCAGCGCCGCCTGCCCAAGCGTGGCTTTACGGCTTTTGATAAAAAGACATTTCAGGTGGTGAACCTGACGGCGCTGGGAACCCAGGAAAAAGAGATTACCCCCGAATCCATGTTCGCCCTGGGGCTGGTCCGGAAGAAAAACCAGCCGGTGAAGGTGCTGGGCAAGGGAGAGCTTAAAAAAGCGCTGACGGTCAAGGCCCATGCCTTTTCGGCCTCGGCCCAGAAGGCCATCGAAGCCGCCGGGGGAAAGATCGAAGTGCTGAAAGTGCTCAGCAGCCACCGGACCGACTAAAGACTTAATTAATCATTCAGCCACCCTTCTATACATCAGGGTAAACTCCGGCACTAAGACATAAAAATAACCATTCACAATTTACGATTCACGATTTGGTTTGGTGCCTTGGTGTCTTAGTGGCGCTGGATAGTTACAAAAAGGCTATAATTTAAATTTGGATGCTGACGATGTGGGAGAAAATCCAGAATATATTCCGGATCCCCGAGCTGAGACGGAGGATACTATTCACCCTGGGGATACTGGTGGTTTACCGGATCGGGGGGCATCTGCCCACCGCCGGGATAGACACCCAGGCCCTGGCCGAGTTCTTCCGGGCCCAGCGGGGCACCCTGTTCTCGATGTACGATCTGTTCGTGGGCGGAAACCTCTCTCGGGCCACCATTTTTGCTCTGGGGATCATGCCCTATATTTCGGCCTCCATCATCATGCAGCTTTTGGGCGCGGTGATCCCGTTCCTGGAAAAACTGCAGAAGGAAGGCGAGCAGGGCCGCAAGAAGATCACCCAGTATACCCGCTATGCCACCGTGATATTGGCCCTGTTCCAATCCTACGGCATTTCCATATTCCTGGAATCCCTGGCCCCCAACGGCCTGGCGGTGGTGCCCAATCCCGGGTTCGGTTTCCGGATACTGACCATGATCACCATGACCGCCGGAACCATCTTCGTGATGTGGCTGGGGGAGAAGATCACCGAGTTCGGCATCGGCAACGGCATCTCCATGATCATTTTCGTGGGCTGCCTGGACAGCATTCCCGGCGACCTGATCAGCACCTACACTTCGTTCCGGGGCGGCGAGCTCAACATCCTGGTGCTGGCCTTCATCGCCCTCCTGATGGTTGGGGTCACCGCGGTGGTGGTGGGGATGACCCAGGGCTCCCGCAAGATCCCGGTGCAGTACGCCAAAAGGATAGTGGGCCGCAAGGTTTACGGCGGGCAGAGCACTTATATCCCGCTGGGATTCAACACCGCCGGGGTGATACCGATCATCTTCGCCCAGAGCGTGCTGGCCTTCCCCATGACCATAGTCACCTACATCAAGGCCGACTGGGCCCAGAACCTGGCCGGTCTGTTCACCATGGGCTCCTGGCTCTACAACATCCTCTATGCCTTTCTGATCATCGCCTTCGCCTATTTTTACACCGCCATCGTCATCAATCCGGCCGATCTGGCCGACAACATGAAGAAGTACGGCGGGTTCATTCCCGGCATCCGGCCTGGCTCCAAGACCGCCGAGTACATCGAACGGATCCTGACCCACATTACTTTGCCCGGGGCGGTGTTCTATGCGGCCATTGCCATCCTGCCCACTTTTCTGATGAGCGCCTTTCACGTTCCGTTCTACTTCGGCGGGACCACACTGCTGATCATAGTGGGCGTAGCCCTGGACACCCTGCAGCAGATAGAGTCCCATTTGCTGATGCGCCATTATGAGGGTTTCATCAAAAAGGGCAAGATCTCGGGCCGGGCCGGGCGGATGTAATATCTTATTGCTTCGGCGAATAAATAGCGCAATGTATCATTCTCGCACTTCATTGCATTCAGTGTGAACCCTGAGCCAGTTGGGCACGCTTGCCTTACCCAGGGCAGGCTTCCAGCGGGAATCCAGGCCTGGATTCCCGCTGGAATTTATCCCGCACTTGATGCGGGACGGGCATGACAACAAGGACGGTCGAAAAACGGATAAGGATTATTGATCCATTTAATTGCCCGAGAGTAATAAAAACCCCGGCGAAAGTTGTGATGCTAATATGAGACTGGTTCTTTTAGGCGCGCCCGGTTCCGGCAAGGGAACCCAGGCCAAGCAGATCTGTCAGAAATTCAACCTGCCCCATATCTCCACCGGCGATATTTTAAGGCAGGCAGTCAAGGACGGAAGCCCGCTGGGGCTTGAAGCTAAGGGGTTCATGGACCGGGGCGAACTGGTTCCAGACCACCTGATACTGAACCTGATCAAAGAGCGTTTCAAATCTCCGGATGCCCAAAAAGGATTTTTACTGGACGGCTTTCCCCGGACGGTGGCCCAGGCCCGGGGCTTGGAAGATATGCTTTTGCAACAGAGCCTGAAGATAGACCTGGCTTGTTCTTTAGATGTGGAGCGGGAGGAGCTGATAAACCGGCTGACCGCCAGAAGGATTTGTCCCGGATGCGGGGCCATTTACAACCTGCTCTTCCAGTCTCCCCCAAAGGAGAATCTCTGCGACAAATGCAACGGCAAACTGGAGCAAAGAGTGGACGACCAGCGTCAGACTGTGGAAAACCGTCTGGAAGTTTATCTGCGTCAGACCCGGCCGCTGCTGGAATACTATGATTCCCGGAAACTGCTTAAGGAAATAAACGGCAATGCCGGGCCGGATAAGGTATTTCAGGACATCAGCGCGGTCCTGCAGGGAATATAAATGATCGCCATCCGAGAGGACTGGGAGATCGAGCGAATAAAGGCGGCCGGCAAAGTGATCGCCGATCTCTGGAAGGCTTTGGCTCCCATGGTCAAACCTGGGACAGCCACCTCCGAACTGGACCGGCTGGCCTACGACTTCATCAACGATCATCAGGCGCTCCCGGCTTTCAAAGGCTACCGGGGCTATCCCGCCACCCTCTGCATCTCCATCAACCACGAAGTGGTGCACGGCATCCCAAGGTCGGAGCGGATATTGCGGGAGGGCGATTTGGTAAGCATAGACGTTGGGACAAGCAAGCAGGGGTACATCGCCGACGCCGCCCGTAGCTATTATCTGGGCAGCGCCCCCAGCCCGGAGATCCTGAAACTTTTAGCCGCCACCAAACAGGCCCTGGAACTGGGCATCCAAAGCGCCCGGGCCGGATCAAAGGTCAGCGATATCTCCCGGGCCATCCAGCAGGCGGCGGAATCTACCGGGTTTTCAACAGTGCGCGACCTGTGCGGGCACGGGGTGGGGCAGAAGCTGCACGAAGAGCCGGAGATCCCCAATTACGTCAAATCCGGCTCCAGTCCGGTCCTGGCTCCAGGTATGGTGCTGGCCATAGAACCAATGATCAATGCCGGCGGCCATCAAGTAAAGTTTCTGTCCGACGGCTGGACCGTAGTCACCGCCGACGCCAGCCTCTCCGCCCATTTCGAGGACACGGTGGTGGTCACCGCCGGCGAACCGCTGATAGTAACCCGGTAATATAAACCCCAATAATTAAGATCCGAAAAAATGGCCAAACAAGAGGGAATACAGGTCGAAGGAACCGTGCTGGAGAACCTTCCCAATGCCACCTTCCGGGTGGAGCTTCCCAATGGTCATAAGATCCTGGCTCATATCTCGGGGAAGATGAGGATGCATTTCATCAAGATCCTGCCCGGGGACAAGGTGACCCTGGAGCTGTCGCCCTATGACCTGACCCGGGGCCGGATCATCTACCGCTTCAAGTAACAATACCAAGACACAGATTCTGAAAATTACTTTTACCACGGAAACACGGAATTCTGGAATGTTATTCATCCATCACCAAGTCAATTATTGTAATTCAGTGTTTTCATAGCTTCCGTGCTTCAGTGGTTAGCTCCCGAAAAAATCCCGATAATAAAACTTAAGGATATATCCCATGAAAGTCAAGGCATCGGTCAAGGTGATCTGCGAGCACTGCAAGCTGATCAAGCGCAAGGGCGTGCTGCGGGTGGTCTGCAAGAACCCCCGCCACAAACAGCGTCAGGGCTGATCCCGTTTTAAAGCCAAACAATTACCAAGTTATTTTTAAAGAGAGGATAAAAAGTGGCCAGAATCGCTGGTGTGGATTTACCCCGGGGAAAAAGGGTGGAGATAGGCCTGACCTATATCTTCGGTTTGGGCCGGAGCTCGGCCAAAAAAATTCTGAGGCTGGCCAAGGTGGACCCCAATAAAAGGGCCAAGGACCTAAGCGACGACGAAGTGGGCCGCCTGCGCAGCATCATCGAACAGGAGTTCAAAGTGGAGGGCGCCAAGCGCACCGAGGTCAGCCTGGCCATCAAGCGTCTGGTGGAGATCGGCAGCTACCGGGGAGTCAGGCACCGCAAGGGTCTGCCGGTGCGGGGCCAGCGCACCAAGACCAACGCCCGCACCCGTAAGGGGCCGCGCAAAGGCGCCATCGTCAAGAAAAAAGCCCCCGGAAAGAAGTAATCCAAACCAAGATCCAACTGCCGCCTTCCTCCTTCGTCCCGCTTTATCGGGACTACGGCGGACAAGTAGGCTGACCGATCAAAAAAAATGCCCCCGGCCTCAAAAAAATGAGACCGGCCAGAGATAAAAGATTTTACCGAAAAGAGGGAAAATGGCGGAAGAGAAAAAGCAAGTCAGGAAAAAAGAGAAGAAGATCGAGTCTTCAGGCATCGCCCATATCCAGGCCACCTTCAACAATACCATCGTCACCATCACCGATAAAAGCGGCAACGTCATCTCCTGGGCTTCGTCGGGCAAGGCCGGCTTTAAAGGTTCCCGCAAATCCACTCCTTTCGCCGCCCAGATGGCGGCCGAGGCCTGCGCCAAGATCGCAGTCTCTTTGGGAATGCAGCGGGTGGAGGCCTGGGTCAAGGGTCCGGGAGGCGGCCGGGAATCGGCCATCAGGTCTCTCCAGGCCTCAGGTTTGGCTGTCACCGTGATCCGCGACGTGACCCCGGTGCCCCACAACGGCTGCCGGGCTCCCAAAAAACGCCGGGTCTAAATTAGAGTCAGAGTCAACCGGGAACAGACATTCGGAAAATAATTTTTTAGGAGGTTTTTAATATAAATGGCAAGATATACCGCCGCCAGGTGTAAGCTATGCCGCCGTGAGGGAGCCAAGTTGTTCCTGAAGGGCGAGAGATGCAACACCAAGAACTGCGCCGTTGATAAAAGGCCCTATGCCCCGGGAGAACACGGCAAGGACCGGATGCGCAAGCCCACCGGCTATGCCATCCATCTCCGGGAAAAACAAAAGGTCCGGCGGATCTACGGCATCCTGGAACGACAGTTCCGCAATTATTTTGAGAAGGCTTCCAGCATGAAAGGCGCCACCGGCGAAAAGCTGCTTTCGCTTTTGGAGCGCCGTCTGGACAACATCGTCTTCCGGCTGGGACTGGCCCCTTCCCGCTCGGCCGCCCGCCAGCTGGTGAACCACGGACACTTTCTGGTCAACGATAAAATCGTCAACATTCCATCCGTTCTGCTGCGTCCCGGCGACACGATCCAGGTGAAACCCAAAAGCAAGGACAACGTGATCATAGCCGGAGCACTGGAGGCCGCCAAGGGCCGGACGCCCGCCGCCTGGCTGGAGCTCAACAAAGAGAAACTCTCGGGCAAGCTGCTCAACATCCCCACCAGGGACAGCATCGGAATGCAGATCAACGAACAGCTGATCGTGGAGTTATACTCCAAGTAATGCCTGAAAGGATCCTGTTTAAAAGCCGGCTCTTTAAAAATCCAGCTTTAATAAGGCTTTAAAAGGTCCTCATTCGGGAAGCCTCGCTCGGTTCAGGCGGTTTGGACCGGGTTCAACTTCAAAACATTTTGGAGGCAATTATGAGATGGAATACCCTGCAGATGCCCAAGAGCATCGTTATAGACGAAGCAACTTACGGCTCCAATTACGGTAAATTCATTGCCGAGCCCCTGGAACGGGGTTACGGCCTGACCCTGGGCAACGCCCTGCGCCGGGTGCTGCTGTCATCCATCCCCGGGGCGGCCATCATGGCGGTAAAGATCGAAGGCGTGCTCCACGAGTTCTCCACCATCCCGGGAGTGGTGGAGGACGTGACCGAGATAATCCTGAACATCAAGAAAATAAAGCTCCGCCTGCACTCGGAGCACCCCAAGGTACTTTACCTCAAGGCCCAGGGCAAGGGCGAGGTCAAGGCCTCCCAGATCGAATCCGACGCCGAGGTGGAGATCCTGAACCCCGAACAGCGCATCGCCACCCTTTCCGAGGACGGGGTGTTCAAGCTGGAACTGACCGTGGATCACGGGCGGGGCTACGTTCCGGCCGAGATCTTCCGCAAATCGTTCAACACCATCGGGCTGATCCCGGTGGACGCCATATTCTCGCCGGTGTCCAAGGTCAATTTTTTGGTGGAGAATTGCCGGGTAGGCGAGCGCACCGACTACGACCGCCTGATTCTGGAGGTCCACACTAACGGTTCGGTCAAGCCCGATGTGGCGGTGTCCCAGGCTGCCAAGCTGCTGCGCGACCACCTGACCCTGTTCCGCTCCTTCGGCGAAGAGGGAGGAGAAGGCAAGGGCGAGGGTCTGGACGACGACATGATCAAGATGCGGGACATGCTGATGAAGCCGGTGGAAGAGCTGGAGCTCTCGGTGCGGTCGGCCAACTGCTTCAGGGCCAACAATATCTTCACCCTGGGCGACCTGGTGCAGAAGACCGAAAGCGAAATGCTGAAATACCGCAATTTCGGACGCAAATCGCTGGCCGAGCTCTCGGTGATATTAAAGAACATGAACCTGACCTTCGGGATGAAAGTGAAACAGTATACCGATCCCAAGAAGAAGAAGGCTTAAAACTCAGGCCGGGTGGGCGGCGGACATTATTGACACAGATAGACATTTCTTTCCCGGGAACCAAGATAGAATTTCAGAACTAAAATTTTTGAGATAGGGTAAACATAAATGCGACACCGCAAAGATACCTTAAAGCTGAGCCGCAGCCATTCCCACCGCCGGGCCCTGATGTCCAACCTGGTAACCTCACTTATCAAACACGAAAAGATACAGACCACCTTTCCCAAAGCCCAGGCGGCCAAAAGGGTGGCCGAGCGCCTGATCTCCGTGTCCAAGCAAAACGATCTGGCCGCCATCCGTCAGGTCGGAAAAATCGTCAAGGACAAGGAGGTTTTAAAGAAGCTGTTCCAGGTGATCATGCCCAGGATGAAGGACAAGAAGTCGGGCTTCATCACCGTCACCAAACTATGGCTGCGCAAGGGCGACGCCGCGTTGCTGTGCCTGATGGAACTATACGGCGCTCCGGCCAAGGCCAAGCTGGTCAAAGGCGAGAAGAAGGAAAAGAAAGCCGCCAAGCCGGCCAAGAAACAGCCGGGCAAGAAGGTTGCCAAGGCAGAGGGCAAGCTCAAAGAAGAAAAGAAGTCCGCCGCCGCCAAGGCTTCCACCTCCGCTAAAGCTGCGGCGGACCACCGCTATAACGGGGCAGGCAAGTCGGCGGATAAAGCTAAAGCAAAGAAGTAGG
>JACQXR010000025.1 GCA_016208585.1 candidate division TA06 bacterium
CGAAAGTCAAGTACTTTTTTTAAATATTTCATTCTGGTTGCAGCCCGCAAAGCCCGATATTACTGATCATTTTCGAGCAGGCGTCAGATTTTGCTGTCCGGGGCATCGAACATAGTTATAATTTTACGGGATTTTAGGTAGCATATGAACCTCCTTATAATCTGATTACTTGTTATATAATCAGATTATAGCACAACTACAATCCTTTTGTCAAGTCCACCCATATATTTGTCGCACACCCTGGTCCTTTTTTCGCATTGACTATTGGCAAAGCGGATGTTATAATCAGTTTTACTTAAGCCGCCCGCTAAACACGCGAATTACACTAAAATAAGTTTCTGGCATAGTCTTTGTAGCACCAAGGATATCAATTGTTTTGCCAATAATATTTTTTCGTACATTTAGCGTTTTTCGCGCCTGCGTCTGCGCGCCTGCCTATGCCGAAGCTTGCCTACGCTGAAGCTTCGCGCAAGCAGGCGGCTACGCGCAGGCAGGCTGAAGCGCTTTGGCGCGCAAGCGCGGGTAACAGAGGCGTTTACAGCATCAACTAAATAATATTCTGCCTTCAATCCGGACGGGATCTTTTTCCGGCCGGGAAAACAAACTTATCAGGATGATCTATGAACCAAAAATTATTCCGGACAGCCTGCTTGACCATTTTTTTATTAACGGTGTCTGCGGTATCCCCGGCCCTGGCCCTGACCATCACCGGACTTAAGGTTGAGGGCAACCAGAACGTTGACGAGGCTACCATCATCAACGCCTCCCAACTGGCGGTGGGGGACAGCGTGGACACCGACGGACTCTCCTCGGCCCTGCGCAAGGTTTATGCCCTGGGTTATTTCAAGGACGTCAAGCTCCACACCGACAGCACCGGGATGGGCAGCGACCTGGTCTTCGTGGTGGCGGAAAAGCCGTTGGTGGAGCGGGTGGAATTCCTGGGCAACGAAAAGATCAGTGCCCAGGATCTGGAAGACACCCTGACGGTCAGGTCCGGGTCCATGCTTGATAAAAAGATAATCAGCCAGAACGCCGCCTTGATCCGCAGCCTATACCTGGAAAAGGGCTACTCCGACGCGACGGTGCGCGACACCCTGATCGAGTCCGGCAGCAAATACGCCCTGCGCTATGTCATCGACGAAGGCCGCAAGGTGCGGGTGAAAAGGATCGTCTTTACCGGCAACCCCAGCCTTAAGAGCCGGGACATCATCAATGCCATGACCACCAAGCCCCGCGGGTTTACCCTGTGGTGGAAGGCGGTTCCCTGGTACCGCAAAGGAGCTTACAGCCAGGACACTTTGGCCGAGGATCTGGCCCGGGTCGAACGCTACTGCCAGAACTACGGGTTCATCGAGGCCAAAGCCGCGCTGGACAGCGTCAGCTACAACGACCGGAGGGACAGGGTGACCGCCTTTATCAACCTAAGCGAGGGGACAAAATACCGGGTGGGGCAGTTGACCTTTGACGGCAACGAGAAAATAGCCACCGCTAAACTTAAGAGAGCTTTGGTTCTGAAGCCGGGCCAGATCTTCAGCGCCGACCAGGCCGACAAAACCCTGGAGAATCTTTACACCATTTACACCGAGGAAGGCTTCATCTACTGCCGGGTGATCCCGGAACCTAGCCTGCACAACTCGATTATTCTTGGCATTGACGGCTCGGTGGCCGACATGAAATACAGCATTCTGGAGAACAACCCAGCCCATGTCCGGCAGGTGATCATCGCCGGCAACACCAAGACCCGGGACAAGGTGATCCGCCGCCAGCTGAAAATGCTGCCCGGCGACCTGTTCCGGCGCTCCCTGGTGATCCGCAGCCAGCGCGAAGTATTTGCCCTGGGATTTTTTGAGGACGTTCAGATCGGCTCCCAGCCGGCCGACACTAGCGGGAACATCGACCTGATATTCACCGTCAAGGAAAAGCAGGTGGGACAGTTCCAGGTGGGCACCACCTACGGGGCCACCGACGGGCTGGCCGGCTTCGTCCAGATCGGCATGCCCAACCTGTTCGGCCGGGGCCAGGAGATAAATTTCAAGACGGAGTTCAGCTCCAAGAAGTTCAACCTGGACCTGGGCTTTACCGAGCCCTGGCTGTTCGATACCCCGACCTCGGCCGGCATCGACCTGTACCGCACCACCTATTCCTACGCCACTTATGACGAGGAAAGGATCGGCGGCGGAGTCAGATTGGGACGGCCCATTCCCTGGCTGGATTACACCCGGGGATACTGGCAGTATAATCTGGAGCGGCTGGATATTTACAATATGTCATCCACTGCTTCGGCCGGGCTGACCGGCCAGACCTGGCCCCGGATATCCTCCAGCACCGGCCTCAGCTTAGTGAGGGACAGCCGGGACCGGCCTTTCAATGCCACCAAAGGGAGCAGAACCATGCTCAATACCAAGTTCTGCGGCGGGATCCTGCAGGGCCAGGTTGATTACCAGAAATACCTGGCCGAGTACCGCTATTACCACCCCCTGTTCTGGAAGCTGGCGGCCATGGGCCGGGCCAGGGCTGGAATGGTGGACGGATATTCCAATCCCAATACCGTGCCCATCAGCGAGCGCTTCTTTGTGGGCGGGGCCGGCGAGGACGGCATCCGGGGCTATCCCGACCGCTCCATCAGAAGCTCATACGGGGGGCGGAGCATGCTGGTCTCCAACCTGGAACTGCGCTACGGAATAAATTCCAGCATCTACGCCATGCTGTTCCTTGACGTCGGAAACTGCTGGCTCAGCGCCAAGGACGCCAGGGTTAAAGCTTACAAGGGCCTGGGGGCCGGGGTCCGGATGGAGATACCGATGATCGGCATTTTGGGCTTTGACTGGGCCTACGGCTTCGACCGAAAACTGCTGGGCCTGCAGGACCACTGGGAATTCCATTTCCAGATCGGGACCACGTTCTGATCAACTTAACTAAAAGCTTATAGCTTTCAGCCATAGGCTTTATGTTTTTGATTTTAGTAAAGGAGCGAAAATGAAAATTGTCAGGCGGGCTTTTGTCTGGGCTGGGCTGCTTGTGCTGGGCGCAACTACGGCCGTCTTGGCCCAAAAAACGGGCTACGTGGATTCCAAAAAAATATTTGAGAGCTATAAGGGCGCCGGGGACATCAAACTGCAGGTCAACCGGGCGTTGGAGGTGTGGAACAAGGAGATAGAACTCAAGCGGGCCGAGATCGATTCCCTGGAAAAGGATCTGGAGGCCCAGAACCTGGTGATCAGCAGCGAGCGGCGCAAGCATAAGCAGGAAGAGATCAAGGCCAAAAAGAAGGAAGCGGAGAACCTGATCCACCAGGTCTACGATCCTTTAGGCAAGCTGGACGCCAAGAACAAGGAGCTTTCCAAGCCGATGGCGGAGAAGATCGGGGCCATCATCAAGAAAGTGGCCATGGACAACAACCTCCTGCTGGTGCTGGACTCGTCCTCCGGCATGGTGGTTTATGCCGACAAGGACCTGGACCTGACCGACCAAGTTTTGGAGGAGTTGGCCAAGTCGGAGGGAATCGTGGTCCAGTATCAGGCTTCGCTGGCGCTTTTTCCGGTCTGGGACGCCGACGCCGAGGCGGCGCGCAAAAAATTAGGCAAGCTGGCTTTCGGATACCTTTTCAGTTCTTTAAGCCGTTCCGAAACATTCAAGCCCCTGGCCCAAAAGTTAGTCAAGGACCTGGTCAAGGACAAGGGGCTGGAGGACAAGGAGGTCAGCGACATCAGGGGCCTGGAACTGGCCAAAATTTTGACCGCCCAGTTCGCCATTAACGGAGGCGTCTATTATAATCCGGCCAACGGGCAGATCACTTTGAAACTCCGGCTGTTCAACGTGGACACCGGCATGATGCTGGCCGAAGAGAACGAAGTGGCGGCCGGGCAAACCGAACTTTCCGGGGCCTGCGAGAACCTGATCGCCCGGCTGGCCCAGAAGGCCGGCGGAAAATGAGAAGCATCAAGGCCAGCGAGATCGCAGCCCTGTGCCAGGGCCGGCTGGCCGGCCCTGACCTGGATATTAAAGGGCTGTCCGGCTTAAAGGAGGCCCGGCCCGGTTTTTTGAGTTTTTTATCCAATCCCAAATATGCCTCTTCCCTTTCCGGCACCCAGGCTTCCTGCATCATAGTTACTCCGGGCACGGAGGTCAAGGATAAAACCCTGATCGAATGCCACGATCCCTACCTGGGATTTGCCAAGGCCGCCCAGCTTTTTTACCGGGAATCAAATCCCAAACCAAAACCTGGCATCCATCCGGCCGCGGTGGTTTCTCCCAGTGCCAGGATCGATCCCACCGCTTCGATCGGGCCTTATGCGGTGATAGAAGCCGGGACGGAGATCGGCCCCCGTACGGTGGTGATGGGGCCAAGTTTCATCGGCGCCCGGGTTAAAATAGGAAGCGATGGCCTGATCTATCCCAATGCTTCGGTCCGGGAGGAATGTATTTTGGGTAACGGGGTCATCATTCACTGCGGGGCGGTGGTGGGTTCGGACGGTTTCGGATACGCCAGGGAGGGCGCAAAATACGTCAAGATCCCCCAGACCGGAATTGTCATTTTAGAAGATGAGGTGGAGATCGGGGCCAACTCCACAATTGACCGGGGGGCCTTAGGACCCACCCGCATCAAGCGGGGAACCAAGTTAGATAATTTGGTCCACATCGCCCACAACGTGGAAATAGGTGAAGACGGAGCCATTGCGGCCTTAAGCGGCATCGCCGGCTCCACCATCATTGGCGACCGGCTGATAATGGGCGGGCAGGTGGGAGTAATAGGGCATCTGGAGATCGGCGACGACGTGATCTGCCTGGCCCAGTCCGGGGTGACCAAATCCGCGCCCTCCAAGACCATGCTCTACGGCAACCCGGCCCGGCCCCACATGAAGGTCAAGCGGATCGCCGCCGCTGTCGACATGCTGCCGGAGAAGCTGAAAGCGATCAAGGAACTGGAGCAGAGGGTGGCCGAGCTGGAGGAGAAGATAAAAGGCTAATTAGAGTCCGTTAATAAATTATAACACTTTGCCATACAAAGAAATACGAAGCGGCACATATTCATTTTATTGATGCATTGACCGGCCCGAATATGGTATAATTGCCTGAACAATTAAGGAGTAATATACCATGAAACTATTCGCCGATCTCTGCCTTAGATTCGAAAATCCCCTTTGGGCACACTATCCAGAATTGGCAGTGATGGATAGCATCTTGGATACCCATCCCGAATTATTGAAATTGGTCGAACAAGATATTTTGGGGATCAGCAATGACAAGGGTTTTAGAAGCAGATTCGGCCGCAAAGATACTCCCTCCATCGAACAGATCGTCCGGGCGGCAATCTATAAAGAGACGAAGCGGATCGACTACCGTAAACTGGAGGCAGCACTGTATGATTCTACTGTTTGCCGCGCTTTTGTCAAGCTGAACGGTCGCCGGCCATTTTCATTTGTGATGCTCCACAACTATATTTCCCGTATCCGGCCGGAAACAATTGAACGGCTTATCTATGCCATAAACAGCTTGATGATAAGCGAAGGGATGGAGAATGTCCAAAAAGTGCGGATAGACAGCACCGTAATGGAGACGCCCATCCATTATCCTACAAATAATGCGCTGGTGTGGGACTGCTTCAAAGAGTTCTACCGATTGATATTCCAATTGAGAAAGCACGACTGGTGCTTGAATATCAGGTGTTATCGAAAACAGGCCAAGAAACAATATTACAAGATCAACCTCGATAAATCGCCGAATCGGCGGCAATTGCTGTTTGGGAAGCAACTCGGACTGTTTCGACGGATCATAGCACAGGCTGCGGAAATCTGCCAAAGCATTGAAGCTTCCGACACATCGGATATAATGGTTAACGCTATCGGGCAAAAACTTCGGGCGTTTTTGCCGGTGATGGATACGGTGTATTCTCAAAGCTACCGCCGCGAGATTCTCAACGAAACAGTACCCAACCATGAGAAACTGTTCTCCATTTACGAACAGCATACGGACATCATCGTCAAGGGCCAACGGGAGGTGCAATTCGGTCACAAGATCAATCTGTCGGTCGGCAAAAGCAATTTGATTTTGGATTGTATTATTGCCGACGGCAACCCCAAGGATTCGACCTTGTTTGAGGATTCACTGAAGCGCATCCGGCGCGTATATAACCGCACCCCGCAATCCGTTTCGACTGACGGAGGATACGCCAGCTTGAAAAATGTACAGATCGGGCTGGCGATGGGCATTCGCAACATCGTGTTCAATAAAATCGTCGGGTCTTTGGAAAACATCGCCAGCAGCAAATCGATGGAGACGAGGCTGAAAAAATGGCGCAGCGGCATAGAAGCCGTGATTTCCAATTGGAAACGGCGGTTTGAGATCTTTCGTTGTGAGTGGAAGACCAAGCCGCATTACGATGCCAAAGTGCTGTGGAGCGTTCTGGCCTATAATTTACGGGTCATAGCCGCCTGGTATTTAGACGCGATTTGTTCAAACGCGTAATACAAAAGCGATAAAAATCGTCTTCCATGGGATAGGTGTGTCTGTACCTGTCAAAAAACGTTATTGAGTTACAAATACTACCAGCCCTTGGCAACCGGTGATAATTACCCCGAACAAATCCTCGTATAAATTATCCCTTTATCGCCTCTGATATCGTTATTCGATGAATTTATTAACGGACTCTAATTAGACTCAGATTCACGCAGATTGTTCTGATATTGTTCCCAACGTGGTTATTGCGAAATGGCTTAGATGCTTGGCGAAAAAACGGATTCAAAACGAATTTGCGCGAATTAAGACGGATTTGATCGTCCCCATAATATAAAAGTGGCTCTTCTCCCTAATGAGTGAGCGATTTTGATCCATTTTGGATCAAATCTCAGGCAGCATGCAGGTCAAGATCTTGAGCCGAAGATATTCTTCATCTCTAAGTAGCTGTAAATAAATAAGCTTTACAAGTTATTATTGAGGCTCGGGTAAATTGTATAATTCCATTCTCCATGAAATCTTTCGGGCTTAAGGTTGACCCGGGCAATTTCTTCATTTGATATTTTGCGTCCGACGGGA
>JACQXR010000026.1 GCA_016208585.1 candidate division TA06 bacterium
GGACGACGGGTCGTTCACCATCTGGTCGGATGTATTATTTTCTGTTGGATCGGGCATGGGATTGGAATGTAGGGGTTAGTTTGTTGGGATTTGTGGACCGTTGACAATGTACTGAAAACACAGCAGGCTTTACGCTTTAGGCTGTATGCCGTACGCTATAAGCCGGGCTATGGACTTTCCCTGGCCTCTCTGGTCTTCTTCATCTTCTCTAACCAGGACTTGACCTCGGATGAAAGTTCCGCAGGCACCCCCTCAGTCCGGGCGGAGTCGGTCTTTGATTCCGCTGGTCCCGTCTGGATACGGGCCTTGCCTTCCAACCCCTCGGCCCAGCGCACTGCCAGAGTCACCAGCTCCCGCACCTTCTCGGCCCTTTTATCGCCGCCGGCGAATCTTAAAAATTTTTCCCAGCGCTCCACCGCCAGTTCCAGCCGGCCCAGACGGGCGTAGGTAAAGCCCAGACAGTAATTTATCTCCGGATTGTTTTCCTCGCCCTTGCTGGCTAATTTGTATTCCATTACAGCTTCGTCGTATGACTCAGCCAGGTAATAGGCCTCGCCCAGATACAGATGGGCCTGGGCCTGCGCCGGGTCTTTTTGCACCAACTTAGTAAAGGCGTCAATGGCCTCTTCAATTTTTCCGTTGTTCAGGTATGCTATTCCCTGTTTTATGGGATCCTGCTCCGGTTCCTGCAGATCTAGTTTCAGATCGGTTTTCTTGCCCTGGGCCCTCACCAGGCCGGTAACGCAAAGCCCGTATATGACCTTGGCGGTCTCAAACTCCTTCCCTCCCACGGTCTCGATTACCTGGCGGGCGGTTCTTTTGCCGTCGATAGTAGCCATTATCAGCCACTCTTCGGGCTTGAGGTCAAGCTTGCCGGAGGCCAGTTCGCTGCCCGGGGAAAGCGAAAGCACCAGATCCAGGTCGGGAAGCTTGGAATGGATCTTGGACCATTCGTTTCCTCAAACCGGAAGTAGCCGTCCTGCCAGCCCATGATGGCAAAGACCACTTCCTCCACCTGGGTCTTGAGGGCCTTCTTGACCGCCGGCTTGGTGACAAATCCGCTCTCGGTTGCCAACGCCCCGAACCGCTTCCTCTCCTTGGCGGTTGACTGGTCCTTCAGTATCCGTTCCAGCTGGGGAGTGGTGACCTTTCCCGATTTCAGCATTATCTGCCCCAGCCGTTCGTGGCTCTGCTGCAGGGTGGCCCGGATGATATTCCCGTTGGAGAAGAACACCTGCCCCACGTCATGGGCCGAGTCCAGGGTCAGCACCCCGGATTTCCGGGACATGGCCAGCAGCTGGAACAGGTCCATCAGGCTCAGTTCTTTTATGGGGCCTTCGATTGCCATCTAATTCAAATCAAAAATTAAATGAATTACCCCGCCGCAAGCGGGCGGGGTATCTTTTCCCCGCTCCCTCGCACGTTACAATTTAAAAAGCAGCAGTCTGTTTTTGTCGACACAATGAGATGTCTTCCCTAACTCAACTTTATTCTCTTTTCGGATTCGGTAACCCCGCCGCAAGCGGTCGGGGTATTAAAAATTAATAAAATACCATCCGGGATTTGTTTACTGTTTGACGTTTACCTTTGATTGGTTTTAGCCGCGAAATCAGGCCAACGCTTTTTTCAGCAATTCCCTTAACGGGCCCAAGTCAATTTGAATGGTTGACCAAACGATGTCAACGTCTATGTCAAAATAACCGTGTATCAGGCGATTCCTCATGGAGGTTATTTCGGGCCAGGGTATTTCTTGAAGCTCCCGCCGGGTTTCTTCCGTTACTTTGGTTGCCGCTTCGCCGATTATCTCCAGATTTTTGACCACTGAAAGCAACAGCATCCGGTTGTCATTTAATGAATCTCTGGTTTTGCCATCGGTAAACAGAATAATTTCCTCGGCGGCATCAAGCATATGTTGCACTCTTATCCGGTCATTTTTCTGCATACAACACCTTGGCCTGGCTCATTACCTCTTTTCTGAAATAGCGGCTCAGATCATGCGGGGTGCGTAAGTCCACCTGGCGTCCGGCAAAGAGACCCGAAAGTTCCCGGACTATTTTGGCCAAGCCCAGATAGCCTGGGACATTGTCGCTCTGGAATTCCACCAGCACATCTACATCGCTTTTCGTGGTGAAATCATCACCCAGCACCGACCCGAACAACGAAAGCTTGGAAATATGGTAATTACGGCAGAACTCTGATAATTTATCTTTTGGTATTGTGATTTGTTCCATTTGATCTCTCCTTTCTTAGACCAGGATCCCCGATCTTAGCCAGCCCAGGGTCAGCACCCCGGATTTGCGGGACATGGCCAGCAGCTGGAACAGGTCCATCAGGCTTAGTCCTTTTATGGGGCCTTCGATTGCCATCTCGCTAAAATTAAAAATAAAATATCAACATGTTTGCCGGGCATCTAATGGTTTTTCTTACTTGATTTATTTTGGCATTTGCTTGTAATGTAACTATCAGAAGGTTCGTGCACTGCTGGCAGCTTATCCAACCATATTAAATCTTTACCGATTATCAGTTCTTCCATCGTTGCATGGTGTGTGTTCGTCATGGGTATGAGCCGCATTTGGAAACCGTGTTTACGTGCCAATGATTTTACTTCTTCGGCATTGTCGTAAGTCATCAGGAAATCGCCCTTTAATGACTCGCATATTTTAAACAATTCTTCGTGATCCAATTCGCAATATCTATACAACCTATTACCCGCCTTTTTACCGCCAGCGGTATATGGCGGATCAATGAAATACCTTACATCGCTCCGGGCTGCATATTCTTTCATTACCTTTAAACCGTCTTCACATCGGAAATCAATCTTATCTGTCAAATAGCTTATATCATTAAGTCTGCGAGCCAGTGTTTCAGGATACCATCGGGATTTTATACCTTTGCCATTTTCGCCGTTTTTCAATAATCCTGAGCCATCAGCCAGTATGCCGCCGTGATAGGTGCGGTTTTTTAGGATCGTCTGAAAAGCCTTTTCTTTGATTGATGACGTGTTAAGTGTTATTTCATCAATTACATTCTCTCTGGTCAGATCAAAAGAAAGAATGCGCTTTAATAGCCATTTTGAATTGCCAGCAACAATCGCCTGCCATACTGCTGCGATTTCTTCGTCCAATTCAACCATTACCACTTTGGGCACCAGACGTTCAAACAAAGCAGTAAGGCTTATGATTCCGCCACCGGCAAATGGTTCAACTAAAACATTGGGTTTGGCATGCACATTTTTAAACCATTTCCTGAACGTAGGCACAAACCACGTTTTGCCTCCGGGGTAACGGAAGATGCTGCGTTGCGGCACCGAGGAGACATTGACCGGTTTTGCCGGCTCATTGTCAACGCAGATGCCAGGTATTGAAAGTGTTCCCCTATATGCTGTCATATTAGAATGGCTTATCTATGGTTTTATTTACCGGGGGCGTTTCCATTTGTTCGTCTAATTTGTCTTGCAACAGTTTCATGAAGTCGTCAATTTTACCTGGCATTGGCTTCGTAATTGAAATCAGCGACGATTCAAACTCGGTATAAATTTCATCAACCTTTTACAACTTATAAACGCCGGTACCTTTCTGTAAAACCAGATCGTAAATGAACCAGGCTATATCAGCATTTTCTTTTTTAACTTTTTTAATTGGGGGTAATGTTTCAAAAAACCCCTTGCTTAGAGCTACAACGGTTTTCTTTTTCCAGTTATTAAGTATGCCCCCTTTAAAAAGAAGCTGCGGAGCAAGCCTTTTTCTTGAAGATGATAGATAATCCGGTCTTGGGTAATTCGGCTGGGTTGACCAGTCAAAATCTGTCCTCTTTTTCGGGTCTTCCATATAATGTTCAAATGGGTCCCTTACATTGCCTGAAATATATACTGCCTGCACCTCCAATGCTCCAAAGTCGTAAACTTTGCCTTTTTTGTCATAAGCCACAAGAACGACATCAATGTTACCCGCTGCCTTACCGTTAGCATCGCTAAGCCGTACCTCAGTTAAAGAACTCCATTTGGCATCTTCTTTAAAGAAAAATGAAGCGGCATCATCGGTAATAATCCAGTCTTCCCTAAAACGTATCGGGCAGGTGATAACAGGATGTTTTTCGTAGAAAATACTGCATACACCGAGTGGATTTTCCGCCTTGTCTTTGGTGCAATTGGGGACTTTGTTGTTAAACGGACAAAGACGACGTTTTCTATATCTACTTGCTTCATCTGATTTATCAGATATCAAATGCCCAAAGACTTCTGCGAGTGGCTGTGATGGTTCTTTCATTTTATCTCGAAGTGTTAATATTCAATTTCTGTATTTTGTTTTACGCACCCTATCCCGCCACTTCCTGCCACTGCAGGGCCGCGTCTATGGCCTTGGCAGCCTGCTGCCTTAAATTCTGGTCGTGGGTGAAATTGGCCGCTTTCTGCCAGGCCTCCACCGCATCCCGGGTTTTGCCCCGGTGGGCCAAAAGTTTTCCCAGCAAAAGATATAATTCGGCCCGGTCGCCAAAGGAGGTCATAAGTTCCTGGCAGACGGCGTAGGCCTGATCGGCCTTGCCGGTGCGGGCGAACATTGAAGCCTGGCCCAGCCGGGCCTCGAAGCTTTGGGGAGCGATCCTGACCGCCACCGCGAACTCCACTGCCGCCTTGTCCAAAAGGTTCTGTTTGAGATAGATCTCTCCCAGGGCCAGGTGCGATTCCAGATGGGCCGGGTTGTTGACCACCGCTTTTTTAAGCTCCTCGGCCGCGGTCTCGGGCTTGCCCGCCGCCAGAAACAGCAGCCCCAAGCGGTAATGGCCGAAAGGCAGTTTAGGCGAAAGAGTGATGGCCTGGCGGTAGGCCATCACAGCTTCCTCGGGCTGGCCTTGACCTTCGAAGGCCTGGCCCAGGCCCAGATAAAGGTGAATGTTGCCCGAATCGTCCTTCAAGGCCTTTTCAAAGCTCTGCTGGGCCTGTTTATGCTGTCCCAGGCTTAAGTAGAGCCGACCCAGTTCCAACTGCAACTCGGAGGGATGGGATGAATTTTTCAGCCCATCCTCCAGTGTCCTGACCGCCTTGTCGGGAAGGTTTTGAATCAGGTAAGACCGGCTCAAGCCGGAAATATATTCGGACTGGCCGGGGAAAAGTTTGAGCAGCACTTCGTAACGCACCGCGGCTTCGGCGCCCTGTTTTTCATCCAGGGCGATCTCAGCCAGGGCCTTTAGGGCCGCCGGGTTCTGGGGCTGCTGTTCGATGATGGCCTTGGCCTGTTTCTTGGCTCCGACGTTGTTCCCCTGGTTTTGCAAATCTTTTAATTTTTGGAGATCGGACTGAAGCTCCCGCTCCTCCCATCTGGTTGATTTGGCCCTTAAGGAAGCGTCCTCCAGCACCCCGCCGAAAATATCGGCCGAGACGGTGGTTCCCTTTTCCTGGCCGGAACCCTGCCATTGTTCCAGGATCAAAAGATCGGGGTTCTCCACGAAGAAATCTATCCCCAGCTTAAAGGAGCCGCCGGTGTAATAAGATTTCAGCTCCATGGCCCTTTTGGATGCTGCCACCGACTCCTGGTAGCGTTCGGTGGCAGCCAGGGCGAAACTCAGATTATAATGGGCCTCGGCAAACCCCCCGTCTAATTCAATGGCCTTCTGAAGTTCGTCTATGGCCGCGGCGTATCTCTTCTTTTTAAGATGCAGCAGGCCGATATTGTTGTGGGCCAGCACCGACTGGGGGTTGAGTTTTAAGACCACCAGATATTCATTCATAGCCATCTCGTCATCGCCGGCTTTGGCGTACAACAGGCCCAGGTTGAAATGGGCGTCCCCGAACTGGGGCCTGGCGGCCACCGCCTGCCGGATCTTCTCCACCGCCTGTTCCGGCTGGTTTTGGTAAAAATAGGCGATGCCCAGGTTGTTCAGGCTGATGGCGTAACCGGGGTCCAGATCCAATGCCCCCTGATACCATCGGACGGCATCGTCCGAGAGGCCCAGCCGGTGGCAGGCCAGCCCGATATCGTTGTATATTTTCTGATTTTTGGGCTCGAACTCCAGGGCTTTCTTGTAGGCCTTGATGGCCGGCTGGTTCTGGCCCATTAAAAGATACACCTCGCCCAGTTCCTTGTGGACTATACCGGATTCCTGGCCCACCCCCAACGCCTGCTCAAATTCCGCCAGGGCCTGCTTGAAAAACCCCTTGCGTTTAAAGCTCACGCCAAGATTGTAATGACTCATGAATCCGTCCGGAGATACCTGGGGCTGGTCCTCGGAGTGGCGTTTGATCTCGGACAGCAGGTCCTGGTTGTAATAATCGATCCCCAGATTGGCCTGGGCCCGGGCATAATTGGGATTTAAGGCGATGGCCTTTCGTGATTCTTCTATGGCCTTTCCCAGCAGGCCCTTTTCGCCGTAGGTAAATCCCAGCAGGAAGTGAGCCTCGGCCCCGTCGGGGTTTATCTTGATCGCCTCCTGCAATTCGTTGATCGACTGCTCCATCAATCCCAGATTGTAATAGATCTCGCCCAAAGCGGTGTGGGCCACGTAGGATTCGGGATCGACCTTTAAGGCCGCCCGATAAATTTTGACCGCCTGGTCGAATTCGCCCTGGTGTTTTAGGGTCAGGCCCAGATAAATATGGGTCAGGAAATCATCGGATTTCAGTTTTAATGCCTGGCGGTAATGTTCGATGGCCGATTTATACTGGCCGGTATTGCGCAGGGCCTCGGCCAGACGGAAGTGCGAGGAGAAGTCTTCGGATCTATCGATGTTCTGTCTGGCCTGCTCTATCTCCCGGTCATAGTATCCGCTTTTGCGGTAGACAACTTCCAGATTATGCCGGGCCAGCACGTTTTTGGGATCCAGCTCGATGGCCTTCTGCAATACTTCGATGGCCTCGATGAACATGCCCTTGTGATGGAAGACCACCCCCAGGTTATTATGGGCCGCCGAGTCCCTGGCATCCAGCCGGGACCGGAAACTGCGCAGGATCCCCTGTTCTTCGGGGCTGATCAACGCGGCGGTATTTTGCAGGTTGGAATCCATTAAAAAAAATAATTTGAATCTTAAAATTAAGAGGCGCAGCTCACCCTAGATGTATGGCCTTCAGGATCACCTCCAGCGAGGCCGGATCAGGCAGCAGCAGAAAATATCCGTACAGGGTGGTGTTTTTTTCCACGAACCTGAATTCGGTTTCAATGCAGACCACCATATCCTTGTCGCTGGAGAATTCCAGCGACACCGTCTCCAGCACCGCCGAGGCCATATCCACCGCCATGCTGGGCACCGAGGGCACCACCACCAGGCCCAGCAGATCGCCCAGCGAATTCATGTAGGCGCAGGTCAAAACATTGGATAGTTCCTTGAGGGCGGACTCTTCCAACTCTCCGAATTTTTTGGTAGTACCTAAAGGCTGGCGCATCAGGCAGTCGGTGAGGTGCCAGGCGGCTTCCTGGGGAAACAGCAGCAGGGTGCGGCCGGTCATGTCGCCCAGAAAATAGATCAGCACGCTGGCCACCACTTCATTCGGTTTGGCCACTAAGCTGAAGACCTCTTCGATGGGATTGATCCGGATCACCGGCACGTTGACCATCACTTTTTCGCCGGTAAGCTCGGAAAGCGCGGTGGCGGCGTGGCAGGCCCCGATGTTAGCCACTTCCTTAAGCGCATCCAACTGAATGTCCTTGAGTTTGCTGACGTCCATTTTATATCACCTTCATTCGTTATCGTTATTTGTTTAAGGTTCATTTCCACCTAAACACACCAAACAATCGAAAAATCCTGTTTCGCGAATTTAGGGTGTTTCGGTGGCTCATTCGTCTTCCGATATCCGTTTTCTGCCTCCGTTTTCTGCCTTCGTTTTCCGTTCCCTATCATCTGTTCCCCGTGTTCAGGTTTCCAGATTATTCACGTCCACAATTAGCATCGGCTGGCCTTCCCGGCTGATGGCCGCTCCGCTGAAAGTTTTATTATACTTTAAAAAACGGGACAGGGGTTTGACCACTATTTCCTGCTGGCCCACTATCCGGTCAATGATATAGGCGGCGTAAGAATCCTGCCTTTCCAGCACCACGGTAGGACCGGCCAAGGTCCCTGCTTCCGATTCCAGTTTTAAAGCCCGGGAAAGTTTTTGCACCGGGATGGCCTGGCTGCGGTAGACAATAGCCGTCTTGCCCTGTAGGGTTTTTACGTTTTCCGGCTTAAGCTCAAAAGTTTCCATCACCTGGGACATGGGCAGGGCGTAAACCTGATCTTTGGAAGAAACCAACAAAGTGCGGATGATGGCCAGGCTTAAGGGCACATTCAGCAGAAAGCGGGACCCCTTGCCCGCCGTGCTTTCGATGGAAAAGCTTCCTCCCATGCCTTCGATCCGGCTCTTGACCACATCCAGCCCCACCCCGCGCCCCGAGACCTCGGTCACTTTTTCGGCGGTGGAGAAGCCAGGCCGGGCCAAAAAATCGAATACCTGCTTCTGGCTGAGTTTGGAGGCCTGCTCCGGGGTAACCCAGCCTTTTTCCAGGGCCTTCTTTTTTATTTTTTCGGGATCTATCCCCCGGCCGTCGTCCTCCACCACTATCAAAGCCTGGTCTTTCACCTTTTGGACGGACAGGGTAACCGATCCGATTTTCCTTTTACCCAAAGCTTTCCGCTGGGCTATGGTCTCCATCCCGTGATCCACCGCGTTGCGCAACAGGTGCACTAATGGTTCGGCCAGCATTTGGAGAATTGAACGGTCCATCTCCAGTTCCCGGCCTTCCAGCTTGAAATCTATATCCTTGCTCAGCACCTTGGCGGCGTCCCGCACCACCCGGGGAAAACGGTCAAAAATCTCGGACATGGCCACTAACCGCGAGGCCAGCACCTGATGCTGCAGTTCGGAGGTAATCAGGGCCACCTGGTCCACGCTGTCCTGAATCGGGGCGTTTTGGGACATCTGGGCCAGCTGTTTCAGCCGTTCCCGCCAGACCACTAATTCGCCCACCAGGTTCATCAGCTTGTCCAGCCTGGCGGTGGAAACCTTGACCTCGCGGGGCCGTTCCTGGGCCAGTTGGGTAAAGGCGCTGACGGTGCGGCGCTCTACCGCTTGCTCCTCGGTTTCCTCCACCACTTCTTCTATTTCGATGTCCTCGATCTCGCCGGAGGCGATGCGCGACTTGATCTCCTTTTCGCTGTGCAGGTTGGTGACGAATAACACCGAGAACCCCCGGTCAAAGCGCTCGGCTTCCAGGTCGCGCCGTTCGGGCACGGTATAGGCGATTTTCCCGAACTGCTCCAGGGTGTGCAGAATTAAAAAAGCCCGGGCGGATTTTAAGGCCGCGTCGGCTTCCAGCAGCACCCGAATCTTGTAGACGAAGGAATCGGCGGTTTTTAGGGGGTTTATCCGGGAGAAATCGTTGCCTCCGTAAACGTTTGAGGAAGTTTCAGCTTTTGCGCTTTGGGGAGCGGCCACCAGCGCTTCTATTTTTTTTGCCAGTTCGGCCCCCCGTTGTTTTAAGCCCTGCTGGGGATCGCGCCCGGCGGCCAGCTCGGCCACCGCGCTTTCCAGATAGTCGATGGATTCAAAGATGGCGTCCACCTGGGGCTGGGCCAGCTTTAGCTGGCGCTTGCGCAGCTTGTCCAAAAGATCTTCGGCCTTATGGGCCAGCTCGGCGATCTGGTCCTGGCCGATGGATCCGGCCATGCCTTTGATGGTATGCAAGGAACGGAATATCTCGTCCAGCAGGGCTGGGTCGCCCGGGTTTTTCTCCAATGCCAAAAGAGCCCGGTTGAGGCTGACCAGATGCTCCCGGGTTTCGGAGACAAAAAGATCCCGATACTTGTTGGTGTCCATCTTCATGACAGGATGTCTCTAAGGCCGTTAAATTCTTAAAAAGCCAAAACAAACGCGGGTTTTCTGCCCTCGTTTTTTAGACCCTTTGATTTTGGCAATCAGCCGATCTGCAGCACCCGGCGGGCGGCTTCCAGCACCCGGCTGGGCTGGAAGGGCTTGACCACGAAATCCCGGGCCCCGGCCTGAATGGCTTCCACCACCAAAGCCTGCTGGCCCATGGCGCTGCACATCAGCACCCTGGCGTTGGGATCGCTCTGCATGATGGCCTTGACCGCCTCGATGCCGCCCATGTCCGGCATGATGATATCCATGATCACCAGGTCGGGCTTGAGTTTCTTGTACTGTTCCACCGCCTCGGCCCCGGTGGCCGCTTCGCCGCAGACCTCAAAATCGCCCTTTTTGAGGATGTCCGAGATCATGGTGCGCATGAAGATGGCGTCATCAACCACTAAAACCCTGTGCCCCATTTATTTCTCCTCCAATGCTAAAATTTTATCTAAATTTAAAACTATTACCTTGTCGTCCTTGACCCCCAAAACAGACTGGTAGAACCTGCCAGATTTGGCCTTGGTTACGGCCTCCGGCACCGGCTGGGACTGCATTTCAGAAGATTCCACGCTTTGCACCCGGTCCACTATCAAACCCACGTCCTCGCCGTTATGCTCCACGATCAGAATCACCATGTCCCGGCCGTTCTCGATGTTGGCCAGGCCCAGCCTTTGCCGCAGGTCGACCACGGCCACTATCGCTCCGCGCAGGTTGATCAGACCGGTGACATAGGGCGGGGCCAGAGGAACAGGAATGATATCCTGCATCTCTTCAATTGATTTAACCTGCTCGGTGCCAAGTGCAAACTTTTCACTGCCCAGGTTAAAAATTACCTTTTCTTCCGATGCAATTTTTTCAGTCATGGCGGTCTCAATTTTTATAACTATCTGGAATATATGAACGTTATCAGTTTATCGCTTTTTTGAAAAGAAGTCAATAGTTAAATTAAAAAAATGACCGTTTAGTGACTCTCCTGTTCCATCAGTGTATAAAGTGAGGTTGCGGGGGAACCAGAACTCAACCCCTTCCCTTCCCCTTCTCTTAACATCATGGCAGCCCTAATTTATCCAAGAGAAGGGGACAGTGGGCATGAGTTCAAAAGTAAACCAGAATCTCCGGTCTCCTTTTAGCCAATCGGCAAATCAGCCAAGTCAAACACCCAAGGAAACTTAAAAGCCGCCCTTTGGGCGGCTTTAAGTTTTTAGGCGATGTTACCAGGTGGCTTATAAACCGCCTCCGGATCAATGGCCATGATGGCAGCTTTTGCCTCTGCCAAAGAGTCATATGCCCCAAAAACGTTGGCCGTGGCAAAATCGTTGATGTCCTTTTTGGTGGAATAGTACCAAACGTCGGTTTCCTGCTTGTCCACCGATTGCTGATAAGCCTGCTCGGTTGCCGGGTGCACCACGTATTTGGGTCCTGCCAGACGAATGCAAATATACATTCAATTCACCTCCTTTTCTTTTTGAATTAGTTCGTTTGTTATTCTTTGGGCTTCCTCGTTAAGACCGGGAATGCCTATGTTCATTGATCTCATTTTATCCAGGTATTCCCTGGCTTGGCTGATTTCATTCATTTCATTATAAACGTCGCCGATATTTAAAAGGGATACTGCCTGCATGTATTTCAAACCTTGTTTTAATGATAGATCATAGCATTTAAAAAATAATGTTTTGGCGTATTCGTACTGGCGAGTTTTGAAACATGCAAATCCAGCGTAACAATAAATATTTAATAATGTTGCACAATCTCCAATTTTATCTGCTATATCTTCGGACGTCTTTAAATATTTCAATGCCTTTTGATAATCTTCTATATCAATGCACAAAGAACCCAGCCTACTATATGTATGCCCTATATTTTTAATGTCCGATAGACTTTCGTAATATACAACTAACTCTTCCAATATTTTTATTGCTTCCGTCGTTTTTTTACCGATTGCATAATAACAGTCAACTATATTTATTAAACATTTACACTCGTTTTTCTTGTCCCCGTTCTTTTTGCATATCTTCAAGCCTAAAGCATAGTATTCATAGGCCTTTTCGTTCTTTTCCAGATACTGCATCAGTTTGCCCAGACCGTTATAACACTCCACCTGTCCGGTAAGGTTTTTGTGGGCCAGATATTTCCCCAGCGCCCGGTTATAACGCTCTTCAGCTTTTTCAAACTCTCCCTTGGCCAGGCTTACCAAACCCTGCCAGCTTATGGCCTCCGCCTGCCTCACTTCGTCCCCCTGCACCACCGCCGCGGCGTGCATGTAATTAAAATCGTTCAACGCCTTGTCGTAACTGCCTATCAAACGGTAAACCTCGCCCCGCTTGCGGTAAATTTCAAATAAGGTGGACAGGGGTTCTTTTATCTTATGTCGCCCGGCGTTTTTGTGCATATAGACATTTTAGCCTAAAACAGGAGAAGATAGCAAGCCAAAAATGCGCCGGGAATAAAGCGCCCTCATTCCAGCCTCCGTTCAACCTTGGCTCAAACCGGCTTAGGCCAATGGTCCTTGGTGTCAATGCAGGTATCGTACAATCCCCGGTCAATTTTTATCCAGTCGGTTTTATTGACGCCCCTTTTATTCATGGCGGCCGGGCTAACCGGATAAGCGCTGGCGATCTTGATCCACCGGTCTTGTTCTTTGGCAATCAGCCTGACTTCTTCCGCCACCTCGCTCAAGTCCTGGTCCTGGCTGAACACCACCGCCACATCACAGTTCTTTTCCCGTACGGCGCGGACGATATCCAATGCGATCCGGATGTCCACTCCCTTCTCCTGGCCGACCAGGAAGGTGTGCGCGCTGCCATCGGGCAGGTTAACTGTCTTATTGCGGTAACGCAAGGGGCGGCTGAAAACTATCACACCATGACGGCCCATTGCCGATAATTTGGAAACCCAGAAGGCGTTCCAGCGGGGATTGTCGGCTGCATCGGGAATTCCGGTATAAAAGCGGATTTCGTGCAAATGCCAGCCGTTGAGTTCGCAGACCCGGAGCGCCAGCTTGGCCACGTCGTAATTGGGACGCTGGCAGCCAAAGGCCTCCTTGACCCCAAAGAAGAGATTCTGGCCGTCTACAAAAACAATGGCCCGTTTGACGGTTGGTTCAATAGTCATTGCATATCTCCGCAGGAAAATAAATAACCCCGCCCGAGGCCTTGCAGCAGTCGGACGGGGAGCAGATACTTTATGTATATTACAATAAGAAGCATTGTTTGTCAAGGGTTTTGTTGAAGTTTTTTGGTTAATAATCAAACCCCGGGTTGGCGCCCCTGGCATGCGTAGGCGTACATCCGCACAAAGTCGTTCAGGGCTTTAGCGTAACTTCCTATCAAACGGTAAACTTCGCCCCGCTTGCGGTAAATTTCAAATAAGGTGGACAAGGGTTCTTTTATTTTATGTCGGCCAGCATTTTTTAGCATGCGGTTATTTTACACTAAAACCGCAGAACATATCAAGCACTAAATGCAGTGGGGATAAAAAACAGCCTCGGCTGAATGGCCGACTTCTTCCTTTATCTACTTCGTTTACTTTTTGTCCATACTACGCCTTTATCCCGTTCAAAAAAAGATCGGTGATGAACTTGGCCTCTTTAGGATCGCTAATCTTTTTCTTGTTCAACAGCGAACTCATGGCCGAACCGTGGACCAGATTGAACAGGGCCACTGCGGTTCGTCTGGAATCTACGGTGACAAAAACTCCCTTCCTTATTCCCTCTTTGATCAGTTCCGAGACTGCGTCAGTTAAGGTTTTAAAATATTTCATCATCTTTTTCCCCACCTGCAGATTGGATATCCCCGGACGTTCCTTGCTTAAAAGCCTTAAGAAATCCTCATTCTGTTCGAACGCCAGCAGCATGGTCTTGACTAATTTTTCCACCTTGTCGGCTGGGGCCAGCGGCATATTCAGAACTTGTTTGATGCATTGTTCAAACTTGGCCAGTTCTTCCTCCAGCATGCAGGCAAAAAGATCATCCTTGCTCTGGAAATAGCCGTAAAGCGTGCCTTTGGCGAACTCGGCCTTCTCGGCGATCTCATCCAATGTGGCGACGTGGAGGCCCTTTTGGGCGAACACTTCCCGGGCGGCCTTCAGGATATCCTGTTTTTTGGCCAGCCTTTCCCGTTCCTTGCGCGGTAGCTTTTCCATCGGTAACCTGTAGCGTATTTTGATTTGTATAAAGTTAGGATTTTTCCTCAAATCGATCAATATCTTTGGATTTAAAAAATGCTGAAGTACCGCTTGGGATCTTTCTTGATGTCCTTGATCAGTTTGTTCAGTTCTTCCGAGGATTCCTTGAGATTTTTATACAATTCCTCGTCTTTGGAAAGCTTGCCCAGGTTGCCCTCCCCCTTCTCCATCCGGCCCAGAATGACGTTCAACCGCTGGGAGGTGGAGTCTAGGGCGTTGTAGAGCTCCGGCTCCCGTAACATCTTGCCCAGGCTACCCTGCCCCCTCTTGAGGCTGTCGGAGATTACATTGAGGTTGGTCATGGCCTGGTTGGCATTATTGTACAGAGAGGGGTCGTTAATCAATTTTCCCACCGTCCCCTTGCTGCCCTTAATCAGCAATATCAGATGATTCAGGCTGACCAGGGCCGAATCCAGGTTCACATAAAGCCGGGGATCGTCCACCATTTTGCCCAGGGTACCAGTGCCGCGCTCCACTTTTTTCATGATGACATTCAGAGACAGCGCCGTGGACCGCATGGTGTCGGCGATTTCAGCGGCCCGGGCCAGGATCTCCTCGGGCGGCATCACTACTATGGTGATCAACTCCTCCCCGTTATTGAGCATCGGCTGGTCCATGGGGGCCGGGACTATCTCCACCAATTTGTCGCCCAAAAGCCCCTGGCTGCTGATCTTGGCCACCGAGCCCCGGCGGATTCGGGACTGGGCCTGCTTTTCTATCCTTAAGCGGGCCTCCACCTTTTGGCGGCCCCCGATCTCCACCAGGGCGATCCTATTGACCACTCCCACCTGGAATCCGGAGACCCGCACCGGGGCCCCTTCCTGCAGCCCGCTGACATCGTCGAACCGGGCGTTCAGAAAATAACGCTGTTTTAGCAGCCCCTGGCGTTCCCCCACCGAAAGCACGGCGATCAGGGCCACCGCCAGGCCCAGGGCTATCAGCAGGCCCACCTTGAATTCATGGGACAGTTTATTGATTGGCATTTTCGATCGTTCCCCCTTTAATAAAGTCCTGGACGAATTTTAGTTTGGAGCCTTTGAGTTCGTTGGATGTTCCGGAGAAAAGTATCTCGCCGTCCTTGATTACTTCAAAGCGGTCGGCCACCATAAAGGCATTGGCTATTTCGTGGGTCACCACGATGGAGCCGACTTTGTACTCGTCTTTTAGCTTGTTGATCAGGTCATTGATCTTGCGCGAGGTCAGCGGGTCCAGGCCGGTGGTGGGTTCGTCGTAGAACATGTAGCGCGGATCTAGCACGATGGCTCGGGCCAGGGCCACCCGTTTCTTCATGCCGCCGGAAAGTTCCGAGGGCATCAGCTGCTCGGCGCCGGAAAGCTCCACAAAACTGAGGGCCTGGACCACTTTTTGGGAGATCTCGTCCTCGCTCAGTTTAAGGTGCTCCCGCAACGGATAGGCCACGTTCTCCTTGACGTTCATGGAGTCGAACAGGGCCGAGCCCTGGAAAAGCATTCCGATCTTTTTCCGCAAGAACAGCATCTGCTCCTCGCGGTAATCGGTGGTATCCTCGCCGTCAATCACGATCCGCCCCCGGTCCTGTTTGAGCAGCCGCAGGATGATCTTCAGGGTAACGCTCTTGCCGCAGCCTGAACGTCCCAGTATCGCCAGGGTTTCGCCCTGATTGATTTTGAGACTCACCCCTTTTAAAACCGGCTTGCCCTCGAAGGATTTATGTATGTCAAATAGCTCGATCATCGAAGTTTTTACGTTTGTCGTTTACAGTTTGCAGCTTGCAGCTTGCAGTCTATTGTTCATCGATAAATGATAACTGACAACCCCACAAACCCCAATCATCAAATCCCATATCCCTATCACATTCCCAACAGGAACAACACCTTGGTGATGAAGGCGTCCAGTACAAAGACCAAGACCGAGGAAACCACTACCGTGCGGGTTACCGCATCGCCCACCCCCTTGGTCCCGCCCCGGGCGGTCAGGCCAAAATAGCAGGCCACGATGGAGATCATCCCACCGAATATCAGGGGTTTGATGAATCCGCTGATCAGGTCGTTGAAAACCAGCGCATTGACCGCCGAGGTCCGGTAAAAGTTGGCGGTCAAGCCCAGGTTCATCACGCTGACCAGCATCCCGCCCAGGATCCCGATCAGGTCGCCCACCACCACTAATATCGGCAGCATGATCACCGCCGCCAAAAACCGGGTCAGCACTAATTTCCGGATGGGATCGGTGGCCAGGGCCCGCATGGCGTCTATCTGCTCCGAGACCTGCATCGAGCCCAGCTCGGCGGTGATGCCCGCCCCCACCCGCCCGGCGAAGACCAGGGAGATCAGCACCGGCCCCAGCTCGCGCACCAGCGAAACCGAGACGATGCCGCCCACATAGAGCTTGGCCCCGAAGCGCATCAGGGCGTAGCCGATCT
Organism: candidate division TA06 bacterium; assembly: GCA_016208585.1. Lineage (NCBI taxonomy): Bacteria > candidate division TA06 bacterium. The sequence continues at coordinate 16,410 of JACQXR010000026.1, forward strand.
GAAAAGCCAGCACGAAGCCAGTGAAAAACGAGGTCAGCACCACAATCGGCAGGGAATCCACCCCCACCCGGTCCATCTGTTCCCAGATCAGTGTGGGGTAATAGGGCGGCCGGGCCAGCCTTTTGGCCACTTCCCAGTGGAAGGCAAAAAAACGGTAAAGGGCTTCCACCGTGGAGGCGGCGGTATTTAAAATGTAATCTTTCATTTGATACGTATGTTCATTTTATGACTGACTGGTCGGTCATTATACTGCTTATTTTGGGTTTTGTCAAGCGAAAAAGAAATATTTTTTAGAAATGTGAAGGCGGAAAACAAACCAGTTGTTTTCCGCCTTTAATCCGTTCGTATTTCTTGAAAGGAATAGCTCTTATTTTCAAACTACTTGCCTTTTAATGGGTGTGATCCTGGTCAGATGTTTCCTTATCTGGGTTATAACCCTTCTAAGTAGCTGTAAATAAATAAGCTTTACAAGTTATTATTGAGGCTCGGGTAAATTGTATAATTCCATTCTCCATGAAATCTTTCGGGCTTAAGGTTGACCCGGGCAATTTCTTCATTTGATATTTTGCGTCCGACGGGA